>CALGHC010000644.1 GCA_937915965.1 uncultured Myxococcales bacterium | reverse complement strand
GCAGGCGTCCATGCAGGCGGTGCAGTTGACGCACTCCATCTGCAGACCGTCGCGGATATCGATACCCGTGGGACAGACCTGCACACACAGACCGCAGTCGACGTAGTCGCCGAAACCGCCGTTGCCCGCCTGCGCGGCCGCTTTGCGCCGCGCGCCCTTGCCGCCGCGCTGCTCGCCGCGGCGCAGGTCGTAGCCGACGATGAGGCTGTGATCGTCGATGAGCACGGACTGCCAGCGACCGTAGGGACAGGCGATGGTGCACAGCTGCTCGCGAAACCAGGCGAAGTCGAGGTAGACCAGCGCGTTGACCGCGGCCATGAAGGCGAACCAGCTCGGGTTGACGAGGGGAGATGCCCAGGTCATCTCGACGACCCGATCGGCGCCCGCGAAGTAACACAGGAAGGTATTGGCAATATGGCTCGATACGATCAGGAACAATCCATGTTTCGTCGCCTTCTTGCGCAGCTTCTGCCAGCTCCACGGCGCATCGTCGAGGCGGAGCCGTTGACGCGGTCCGCCCTCAATCCACGCCTCGATGCGGCGGAAGACGCCCTCAAGGAAGACCGTCTGCGGACAGGCCCAGCCGCACCAGACCCGACCGAACATCGACGTCAGAAAGAAGACACCAACGAGTATGACGAAGAGCAGCAACCACAGCAGGTAGCTGTCCTGTGGCCACAGCACGAAGCCGAAGAAGGCGAACTTGCGGTGTGGCAGGTCGAGCAGCAACGCCTGATGACCACCGACCTGCAGCCACGGCAGGGCGAAAAAGATCACCATCAGCACCACGTTGGCGAGTGTGCGCCGCTTGAACCAGCGCCCCGTCGGCAGCGTGGGATACAGCCAATTTCGCCGACCACTCTCAGAGATGGTCGTCGGTCGGTCGCACCCAACCTCGACGATGCTCGCCATGCACTATCTCCCGTCGGTCCGCCGATCCGGCCTTCGCCGCTGCACGTGAGGTTAGGCGCGCCGCCCGCGCGAGCGCCGCGGGTCGTCGGCCGAGGCGGCGGCTACGGCAGCGCCAACCCCTCTGCGTCGACCTTCACCCCTTGCGGCTCCTTGGGCGGCATCGGCTCGTTGCCGGGCGTCGTGCCGCGGAACGACCGCACCTTGCACGCCAGATCGAGGATCGTCTCGCGGTCGATCAGTTTGCCCCAGGCGATCATGCCCTTCTCCGGTACGCCGACCGTGATGATGCGCGCGATGTCGGCCGGCCGACCGCCGTGCAGATAAAAGTCATCGGTAAAATTGGGCCCGACCAGTCCGCCGCCGTCGGCGCGGTGACAGGCCACGCAGTTGGTTGCAAACGCGCCCTCGGCGCGCGCGCTCCAGCCCTCCCCCGCACAGCGCGCAGTCAAGGCGTCATTGTCGAAGACGACCGCGGCCTCTGTCCCGCCGGACCCGGCGCTGGCGGCAGCCATCTCGGCGGCATACTCCTCTTCGATCGTGTTGCCCTGTCCCCAATGGATCCAGGGCGCGTAGACGACACCAAAGGCGATCGTCACCCAGAAGATCCCCAGCCACCATCGCGGCAGCGGGTTGTCGTACTCCTGGATGCCGTCGAAGGCATGGTCGCGCAGCTCGTCGGTGGCTCGGCTCATGTCATTTCTCCGCGCTGTCGTTGCCATCCGCGTCGTCGGCGACGTCGGCGACGTCGGCGAGCGGCAATTCGGTCATACGCTTGAAGTGGCCGTCGCGTTTGCGGCTCATCGTCCATGCCACCATCGCGATGAAGACAAAGACAAAGACACACAGGGCCACGAGGGGGGCCAGCGCCAGATCGGTGCGTCCAAGTACGTCGCGCAGCATGGCCTACTCCCCCGCGCCGGCGGCGTGCGCGCCACGGCCATCCACGCCGAGGCGTTGCAGATACGCGATCAGGGCGACGATCTCCTTGTCGGCGGCGTCCTTGACGCCGATCGACGTGGCGAGGTCGTCGCCAATGACCTTCGCCTGCGCGTCGCGATCGACCTCGGCGCTGGCGACCTGGGCGTCGGTGTAGGGCACGCCGAGGCTGCGCATGGCGTCCACCTTGTCGCGGGTCAGGTGGCCGTCAAGCCGGTCCTCAAGCAACCAGGGGTAGCCCGGCATGAGCGAGCCCGCGGAGGTCTCGCGCGGGTCCTTCATGTGGTTGTAGTGCCACGAGTTCGGATACTTGCCGCCGACTCGGTGCAGGTCTGGGCCTGTGCGCTTCGAACCGAACTGAAATGGGTGATCGTAGACGAATTCGCCCGCCTTGCTGTGCTCGCCGTGGCGCTCGGTCTCGGCGCGCAGCGGACGAATCATCTGGCTGTGGCAGTTGTAGCAGCCCTCGCGGATGTAGATGTCGCGCCCCTCGAGCTCGAGCGCGGTGTAGGGCTTGACGGACGTGATCGTCGGCACGTTGGATTCAATCGCGAGCAGCGGCACGATCTCGATGACCGAGCCGATGAGGATCGCCACCAACGCGAGCAGCGTGAAGGCCAGCGGCTTGCCCTCCAACCTCGAATGCCAATGCGCCTCTTGGGGCAGGTCCGTCACCAGCGGCGGTGCGCTGGCCTGCGTATCGGCGAGGTCGGTCGCCCCCTGGGCTGTCTTGAAGAGGTTGTAGAAGCCGACGCACACGCCGGTGAGATAGAGCAGCCCGCCGACCATCCGCAGCCAGTAGAAGGGCTCAAGCCGGATGAGGGTCTCAAGGAAATTGGGGTACGTCAGCCGGCCGTCGCCGCCAAAGGCGAACCACATCAGGCCCTGGGTGATGCCAGCGGTCCACATCGAGACGACGTAGAAGGCGATGCCGAGGGTGCCAAGCCAGAAGTGCACGTTCGCCAGCCCGGTGCTGTGCAGGGGCTTGCGGTAGAGGCGCGGGAACATCCAGTAGATGATCCCGAAGCTGAGGAAACCGACCCAGCCGAGCGCGCCGCCGTGGACGTGGGCGATGGTCCAGTCGTTGTAGTGCGTAAGCACATTGAGCTTCTTGATCGCCAGCATCGGTCCTTCGAAGGTGGCGACGCCGTAGAAGGTGATCGCCACAACCATGAACTTGATGACCGGGTCGGTGCGCAGCTTGTCCCAGGCGCCACGCAAGGTGAGCAGGCCGTTGATCATGCCACCCCATGACGGCGCGATGAGCATCAGCGAGAAGACCATGCCGAGCGTCTGAGCCCACTCGGGCAGCGCTGTGTAGAGCAGGTGGTGAGGGCCAGCCCAGATGTACAGGAAGATCAGCGACCAGAAGTGAACGATCGAGAGGCGATACGAGTAGACTGGGCGCTCGGCGGCCTTGGGCATGAAGTAGTACATCAGGCCGAGGAACGGTGTCGTGAGGAAGAAGGCGACGGCGTTGTGGCCGTACCACCACTGAACCAGCGCGTCCTGCACGCCCGCGTAGACCGAGTAGCTCTTCAAGAAGCTGACCGGCAGGGCGAGCGAGTTGACGACGTGCAGCAAGGCGACCGTGACGAGGGTGGCGATGTAGAACCAGATCGCGACGTAGAGGTGGCGCTCGCGGCGCTTGGCGATGGTGGCGAAGAAGTTGAAGGCGAAACCGACCCAGACAACCGTGATCGCAATGTCGATCGGCCATTCCAGCTCGGCGTATTCCTTGCCGCTGGTGATGCCGAGCGGCAACGTGACCGCGGCGGCGACGATGATCAGCTGCCAGCCCCAGAAATGAAGCTTCGAGAGCACGTCCGACCACATGCGCGCCTTCAGCAGCCGCTGGCTCGAGTAGTAGATGCCGCTGAAGAACGCGTTGCCGGCGAAGGCGAAGATCACCGCGTTGGTATGGAGCGGCCGCAGGCGCCCGAAGGTCAACCAGGGGATGCCGCCGTTGGCAGGCCACCACGCCAGCTGCAGCGCGGCGACGACCCCGACGAGCATTCCAACGATGGCCCAGACGAGGGCGGCCCAGGCAAACCTGCGCACGATCGCGTCGTCATAGCGAAAGGTCTCCAGTTTCATTGGTCTCCTCCAGCCGAGGCGGCCGGCGGGCCGGCCACGTGGCAAGGGGCGATGTGCCGTGCGTCAGCGACGGCGACGGGCGCGGCCGCGGGCGCG
>CALGHC010000643.1 GCA_937915965.1 uncultured Myxococcales bacterium | reverse complement strand
CGGGTGTCAAGAAGATGGAAAACTAGGGAAGTACTTCGGGATCGTCGAACTAGGCCGACTCGAGCAGCTCGGCAGCGGCGGCCTTGGCGTCGGCATCGGCCCGCTCTTCGGCGATGCGATAGAGCTTGCGGAAGACCAGCAAACCGATGGGAGTCAGGATGGCGGTGCCACCAATCCACCACCAGATGATCTGGTGGTCGGGGTAGTTGCCATAGATGCCATCTACGCCGAACTCTGGCACGTAGTTGGCGAGCAGCAGCCCCGCCATCGGGCCGGCGATGAATTTGGCGCCAAAATAGGGCAGATAGGAGAGCGAAATGTAGGAGCCCTCCCGGCCTGGCGGTGCGATTTCGGCCGTGAATTGCATCAGCCGCGGTGACCAGATGGCTTCACCGATGGTGAAGGTGGCGACGAAGAGCACCATGGACATGTAGAAGGGGTCGCGATAGCCCACGGGCACTTCCAGCCAGCGACCGAAGACCATCTCGCCGAACCAGCTGTCCACCAGACCGGCGAAGGCCTCTGGTGGAACGATGACGAAGATGATCGAAGCGGCCGAGATGATGGTCCCCAGCAGCAGCATCCAATAGGGTCGAATCTTGCGCGTGGCGTAGGCGACCGTGGGCGTCAGGAAGATGATCATGACCGGGTTGAGCACACCAAAGATGCTGCCCACCAGCGATCCCTGACCGAAGTAGCGCACGCCGTAGCTGGGCCAGGTGTAGTGAAAGTGGAAGAACACCAGCTTGGCGAAGACCGTCACGGTGATGAGCAGGATGAAGACCCAGAAGGCGGTTTGGGCGAAATTGCTGGCGAAGATCCTGGCGGTGTCGGCCAGCGTGCGGCGCAGCTCTTTGATGGTCCGAGCCAGCAGGCTGGTCTGCCCTCCGGTGCCGTCCAGCACCTTGGGCTTGGGCAGCTTGATGCCGTTTTCGGTCATCTCGACGCCGTCACGCATCAACAAGATCACGACCAGGTCAGGCAGGTTGATGAAGAAGCCGATGCCGATGATCACCTGCCAGGTCGACAGCGAGCCGCCCAAGAAATCGAGCGTGCCTGTTTGCCCCATGGTGACGCGGACGGTATCGAAGATGTAGGCGCCGACGGCCCAGCCGACGTTCAGCAATGTGTAGAACAGGCCGAATCCCAACGCGGAGCCTTCCAAGGTGGTGAAGCGCTTGATGCCCACCGACAGGACCGGTCCGGTGATGGCGATGCCCACGGCCAGGGGGAAGAAGCCCAGCAGGGTGGCCAGCCAGAAGTTGTCCGTGAAGGGCATCACGAAGCGGGACAGGAGCAGCGCGAAGGAACCGATCAGCAGGGTCTTCTTGACGCCGATGGCATCGCAGACGGCGCCGACCACCATCATGGTCAGGGTCATGGATGTGGACCAGGCCGTGATGTAGGAGCCCGCCCCTATCTCGCTCAGTCCCAGGTCTTCGCGCAGATAGAACATGAAGGCCAGGTTCGCCGCGCCGTAGGCGCTGTACTCGGTGACCTTGGTGAAGAAGAGGATGTAGAGCTCTCGTGGGGTGCCCCGCAGACCGCGCCAATAGGAGAAAAGGATGTAGAGGAAACCGAGGATCAAGGCGATGCCGAAGATCAGCAGGCCCATATCCAGGCCATCGCCGCGGGATGAGAACACCCGGCTGAAGAAAGAGCTGCTCTGTTGAATATCGAGCACCTTGAGGCCGTCAGCGGTCTCCTGGAGCGCGGCGTAGAAGGGAATCTCGACGCCGCCGGCCAAGATGGCGACGCCGTTGAGCTTGAATCCGCCCTCAAGGTCGGTGCTCGCGCCCCAACGGTAGGACTCGGCCTTGTCGAGGTCAGCTGCGGCCAGGTCCGCGTTCAACTCCGCCGCGCTGCGAGAGCGCTTGAGCACGTTGGAACCGCTGGCCCACGCCGCCTCCGAATTGGCCCCGCCAAAGTAGCCAAGGAAGGTCTCGACCACCTTGGCGCCGCCGAGCTCTTCTACCGACGGGCGCGTGACTCCGGAGATTTGCCACGATCCGCCCGCTTGCTTGAAGGTCACCTTGATCGAGTTCGACCGCGGCTCCCAGTGGGGAATATTATTGGGTTTGTCTTTTACGACGACGATGCCCAGGAGGTCGAACTGCGCCTCAGTCGGTGGCGCCTTGCTGCCGGCGGCTGCCTGGTTGCCGGGCTCTGGCGCCTTCTCGCTCAGCGCAAGCCAGCGGACGGACGCGGTGGGAACCAGGCCAAGCTTCCTCAAGTAATGAACGTACTTGCCGCTGGTTTCGTCCGTCTCGAACTTGTCACGGAGATCGTCCGTCTCGCCGTCGTCATCCTTGTAGAAGAGCTCGGCGATGGGGGCAGGGACCTTCGTATCGTTGGCCTCCGGACTGGTGGCGACCCGAGTGGTCAGATCGAATAGGACCTCTTCGGCGATCTTCTCGAAAGTCGACTGCGCTGGAGCGCCGGGCGTCGCAGGCTCCGCCGTTGGGGCCGGCGCGTTTGCTTTCGCGACGTCGCTGGTCGCTGTGGCGTCGGCGCTGTCCTTGACGCTGTCCTCAGCGCTGTCCTTGACGCTGTCCTCAGCGCTGTCCTCAGCGCTGTCCTCGGCAGCTGGCGCGGCCTGCGGTGGCTGGACCTGGCTCTCGGACAGACCGCTGGCGAGCGCGAACCCCAACAGCAAGACGACGAAGAGCGTGACGCGAAATCGGTGGGTCTTGCGTAACAGATTGATCACAGAGCGCATAGGTACTCCCAGTTGCGGAGCGAGATTGGACCTTGGGTTGGTCGCAACCCCCGCCACAGGGTCAGCAGGCCGGGTAGAATAGCGCCCGGCGCCGCTGCTGCCCAGCCTTGGCTCCAGAGACGGGTGTGGTTCACAATTCCGGGTCTGCAGCCGCGCCCGTGATCGGCAGCCGTTCGCGTCTC
>CALGHC010000642.1 GCA_937915965.1 uncultured Myxococcales bacterium | reverse complement strand
AGCAACAGCTCCTGGCGGGCGGCGTCGGCGTCGGCGCTGGCCTTGCGGGCGGCGTCGATCTGCACGGCGACGCGCTCCTCGACCTTCTCGATCGACACGTTGAGGCGCCGGGCCAGGGCGACCAAGGCGCGTTCGTATCCCGAGAAGCGCTCGAACGCAGCGAGATGGCACTCGGCCTCGATGCGACGCACACCAGCGGACACGGCGCTCTCGCTCGCCACCTTGATGACGCCGATGTCGCCGGTGCGGCTGACGTGGGTACCGCCGCACAGCTCGATGGAGTCGGCGAGGCCGACGACGCGGACCGTCTCGCCGTATTTCTCGCCGAAGAACGCCAGCGCGCCCTTGTCGACGGCCTCGTCCATCGCGCACCAGTCAACCTCAGCGGCGCGGTTGGCGAGGGCCATCTCGTTGGCGCGACGCTCGACGGCGGCGATCTCGTCGGCGTTCAGGGCGCCAAAGTGACAGAAGTCGAAGCGCAAGCGCGACTCCTCGACCAGCGAGCCACGCTGCTTGACGTGGTCGCCGAGCACCTCGCGCAGGGCGCGATGCAGCAGGTGCGTGGCGGAGTGATGCGCCTTGACGCCGGCGCGCCAGGCCGGATCGACGCGTGCCTCGACGGTGTCGCCCAGGCGCAGGCTGCCAGCGGTCACCTCGGCTCGATGCATGAACAGGTCGGCCAGCGGTTTTTGGGTGTCGTCGACGCGGGCGGATCCTTCGGCCGCGTCGAGGCTGCCGCGGTCGCCGACCTGGCCACCACCCTCGCCGTAGAAGGGGGTCACGTCGAGCACGACCTCGACCTTGTCGCCGAGGTTGGCGCGCTCGACGAGCTCGCCGTCACGGATCAATCCGACGATGGTCGCGCTGGCATTGTCTCGCTCGTAGCCGACGAAACGCGTCGCCCGGCCAGCGGCGTGCAGCTCGGCGGCGGCGACGTGCTCGCTGCCGGCCGAGGACCGCCACGACTCGCGGCCGCGGGCGCGCTGCGCGGCCATCTCCGCCTCGAAACCAGCCTCGTCGATGAGGAAGCCGCGCTCTTCGGCGATGAGGGCGGTGAGGTCGACGGGGAAGCCGTGGCGATCGTAGAGGTTGAAGACAGTCGCGCCGTCAAGCACCTGCGCGCCACCCGCGGCCTCGATGGTGTCGAAGGCCAGCTCAATCAGGCGCTCGCCCTCAGCGAGGGTGCGACCGAAGCGCTCCTCCTCGGTGCGCACGACGCGGCCGATGACATCGCGCTGCTCGACCAGCTCGGGGAAGGCGTCGCCGAGCAACATGACGACGTCGTCGCAGACCTCGTGCAAGAAGGGCTTGTCCAGATCGATCTTGCGGCCAAAACGTACCGCGCGGCGGATCAGCCGTCGCAGGACGTAACCCCGCCCCTCGTTGTCGGGGAAGATCCCCTCGGCGACCAGGAAGGCCGCCGTGCGCGCATGATCGGCGATCACGCGGAACGCGACGTCGCGCTCGATGGCCTCGTCGGCGCTGCGCGCACCGCCCGGCTCGAAGCGGCCGTCGTAGTGCCAGCGCGACATGCCCTGGGTCACGGCGACGAGGGTGTGCAAGGCGTCGGTGTCGTAGTTTGAGGTGACCCCCTGAACCACCGAGGCGATGCGCTCCAGCCCCATCCCGGTGTCCACGCAGGGCGCAGGCAGCGGCTTCATGGTGCCGTCGGCCTGGCGCTCGTACTGCATGAAGACGAGATTCCAGATCTCGACGTAGCGATCGTCGTCGGGGAATCCGATGTCAGCGCGGGGGTGGAGGTCGTAGTGGATCTCGGTGCAAGGTCCGCAGGGGCCAGCTTCGCCCATCGCCCAGAAGTTGTCCTTCTCGCCCATCGGGAAGATGCGCTCAGCCGGCAGACCGATAGCGCTCGCCCACAGATCCCTGGCCTCGTGATCGGGACCAACGACGTCGTTGCCCTCGAAGTAGGTGACCACTAGCCGGTCAGGGTCGAGACCGAACACGTCGACGAGCAGCTCCCACGCCCAGCAGATGGCGTCGCGCTTGAAGTAGTCGCCAAAGCTGAAGTTGCCCAGCATCTCGAAGAAGGTCTGATGGCGCGCGGTCCGGCCGACATTCTCGAGGTCGTTGTGCTTGCCAGAGACCCGCAGGCACTTCTGGGTGCTGGTCACGGTGGGCCAGGGAGCCGGCCGCGCGCCGGTGAAGTAGTCCTTGAACTGGACCATGCCGGCGTTGATGAAGAGCAGCGTCGGATCGGCGGGCGGCAGCAGCGAGTGGCTGGGTACGCGCTTGTGGCCGCGATCCTCGAAGAAGGTCAGGAACGCCTCGCGGATCTCGGTGACGGAGCGGGGACGTTGGCCAACGGGCGGCTTGGTGGCGATCGCAGACATGCGTCGAACTCCCAGGGGCTGGCGGCGGCCATGGGCATCGCTGCGCGCGACCACGGCGAAATGGGGCCGCAGTGTAAGGGATGGCGGGCGCGTTGCCTATGGCGGCGGCACGGCGCAATCCGTTGCGAGGAGCCAGACGCTGGCGTAGGCTCGCGGCACCTTGCCTCTTGCCCACCCGACGGTTCGCTGTCTTGTTCTGGAGCCTGATCATGATTCGTTTCGTGCGCGCCGCGCTGATGTGCGCGGGTTTGGCCCTGGTGGTTGTCAGCACGATCGGCGCGCCGCGGCCGGCCCATGCCGACCTCTTCGACGACATCGCTGGCGGCGCCGGTCCCGCCGCCGACCAGGCCAACAAGCTATTCGACAAGGGCAAATACACGGACGCGATCCCCTATTTCGAGGCCGCGCTCAAGTCGAAGTCCAAGGACGCCCAGTTCCTCTTTCGTTTCGCCTCAAGCTGTACTTTCGGCGACAAGGCAGGACGGGCCGAAGAGATCTGGCGTCTCTACGCGAAGGCGACGACCAAGCCCCTGCCGGCGTACTGGTTTCGCCGCGGGCTGAGCACCGAGAAGCTGGGCTTCCTCGACAAGGCGGCCGCCTGGCACCGCAAATACGTCGAGCTGCATGGCGACGACCCGAAGCTCGCGTCTTTCACGGCGCTGGTTCGCACCAAGCTGCGCTACCTCGAGGGCGCGCCCGCCGTGCGCGCGGCCACGACCACGATGCCCGCGCCGGTGAACATCGGCGCGCCGGTCAATACCAAGGGCGACGACTACATGCCCCAGGCCGACCCGACAGGCCGGGTGCTCTACCTCACTGGCCGGCGCAAGCCGATGCCTGCGGGCAAGGAAGCCGACGAAGACATGTACAAGTCGGTGCGCGACGGCGACGGCTGGACCGCGCCGGTGGCCCTGCCGGCTCCGGTCAACGGCACCCAGAACGACGGCGCCGCCGCGTTCTCAGCCGACGGCCAGATGCTGGTCTTCATCGGCTGTGGCCGCACCGACGGGATCGGCGGCCGCGACCTGTACACGGCCGATCTGGAAGGCGACGCGTGGACGCGACCGCGCAACCTGGGCGACGTCGTCAACAGCAAGGTCTGGGACTCGCAGCCCTCGCTGTCGAGCGACGGCGGCGCGCTGATCTTCGCGTCGATTCGCGACGGCGGCTTCGGTGATGAGGACCTGTACATCAGCCACCGCGATCGCGATGGGGCGTGGACCAGGCCGATCAACATGGGTCACGTGATCAACACGCCCTACTCCGAGCTGTCGCCGTTCTTGAGCCCCGACGGCAAGACGCTCTACTTCGCCTCGACCGGCCATCCCGGCCACGGCGGCTACGATCTCTTCGTCACCGTCAACGACAACGGCCGGTGGTCCGAGCCCGTCAACCTCGGCCTGCCGCTGAACTCGACCGGCGACGACCGCTACTTCACCATCGAGGCGTCGGGCGAGCTGGCCTATTTTGCCTCCGATCGCAGCGGAGGACTGGGTGGCAAGGACCTGTATCGCATCGCCCTGCCCGAGGCGATGCGGCCCAAACCGACGGTGATCGTCTAGGGTACGGTCACCAACGCCAAGGACGGCAAACCGCTGGGCACCTGGATTCTCGTCGAGGATCTCGCCACCGCCGAGCTGATCGCGACCGTGAAGAGCAACGCGGCGACGGGCAAGTACCTCGTCGTGCTGCCGGCGGGCCGCACCTACAGCGTCTCGGCCAACCGCGAGGGCTTCTTCTTCCTGTCGCAGAAGTTCGACGTGCCCGCCGACGCCCGCTACCAGGAGCTGGTCCGCGACATCCAGCTCAAGCCGATCGAGAAGGGCTCGCGCGTGGTCCTCAACAACATCTTCTTCGAGACGGGCAAAGCGGTCCTTTCGTCGGAGAGCCGCGTCGAGCTGGGCAAAGCGGTCGAGCTGATGCGCACCAACAAGTCGATGGTCATCGAGGTCGGCGGCCACACCGACAACGTCGGCAAGGAGGCAGCCAACATGAAGCTGTCGCACGAGCGTGCTCGGTCCGTGCGTGATCACCTCATCGGCGCGGGCATCGCCGCGGAGCGGGTGCAAGCAAAGGGTTACGGCCAGACTCAGCCGATCGCCAGCAACGACTCCGACGAGGGCCGCGCCGCGAACCGCCGCACCGAGTTTGTCATCTTGGAGTATTGAGCGTGGAGTATTGAGCGTGGAGTATTGAACCTGGAGTATCGGGACGGCCTGGCCGCCAGGCGAGCCGAGCAAGAAGAGCCTGGCCGCCCGGCGAGCCGAGCAAGACGAAAAGGGAGAAGACCATGAGTAACATCCGTGCGATCCTGGCAGGCAAGAGTGGCGACGTACTGTCCATCGTCAGTACAGAGGTGGTCTTCGAGGCCGTTCGGCGGATGGCGGAGGCAGGCGTCGGTTCGATCCTGGTAATCGACGACGGCGAGCTGCGCGGCATCTTCACCGAGCGCGACTACCTGCGCCGCATCGCCTTGGAGCGGCGACGTTCGACCGAAACGCTGGTTGCCGACGCGATGACGACCAAGCTGATCGTCGTCGGGCCAGACGAAACGGTCGAGCAGTGCATGGCCGTAATGACGGAGCAGCGCATTCGACATCTGCCCATCATGGAAGGCGGCAAGCTGATCGGCCTTGTCTCGATCGGCGATCTGGTCCGGCACGTCACCCGTCAACAAGCCGAGCAGATTCGTTACCTGACCGACTTCGTCTCGGGATCGTATCCTGGCTAAGGCGGCCGGAGCGGCCGGAGCGGCCGGAGCGGCCGGAGCGGCCGGAGCGGCCGAAGCGGCGCGACCGCCTAGAACAAGGGAAACTTGAGGTCGACCCGGAAGAAGGTGTTGTAGCCGGGCAGATGCGCGAGCTTGAGGCCGCAGACCATGATCCTCTTGAGCTTGATGTCGTAATTCAAGATGACGCCAAGCGGCACCTTCGCGGTCGGCAGCGGCGGATCGGGGTCCAGGCCCGGCAGGATCACGCCCGGACCGACCAGGTGTAGCGAGATCACGTTGTGGCGGGTCCAGTTCTTCTGCGTCCCGCCCTCGTTGAGGCTGACATCGTAGTGGTCGATGAGCCGAACCCCCACGAGGGGGTGGTAGATGCGCGCAAAGCGCGGGCCGAAGCCGACGGTGTTGGTGATCAGGCCAGCCTCGGCGATTGTCGCCTCTACGGCGGGAATGTGACTCGCGCTCGCCGTTTGGTACTGCACGTTGTAGTGACGGGTGGTGGTGCCCGACGCCCAATCGTGGCTGCTGCCGACGTAGTCGCGGCTGGTCTCCCAGCGATAGCCCTCCTGTGTGAAGTAGCGCCGCTCGCGCCACACCTTGCCCACATAGGCCTCGCCTTGGAGGATCCACTTCCAGGCCGTCTCGCCTTCGAGGTTCTGCTTCGGGAGCCCGTCGCCTTGTAGGGGGCCCTTCATCTTGGGCTCGAGATAGACGTTCCAGCCGCCGCCGTGAACGTTGAACGCCGTAAAGACGCTGCCGTGATAGCCTTGGTTGCCAAAGCTCAGGTCGAGCCCGGGCGTGAAGACGACGGCCGAGATCTCCGGCCTCTGGGCGTGAGCGTCGACGCTGACGCCCCCCCCACCGACGCAGACCAGCGCGGCGAGGACGCGGATCTGCCAGCGAACAGCTACCTTCATGATCTCGGTCACGGCCTGGTCCTCCTGCCGTCTGCCTGCAGATCCGAAGACCAGACGGGTGACCCCAGTTCGCCTCGCGGCCAGCAACGTCACCGTACCCAGACCTCCCAGTCGCGCAGGTAGCCGCCATCACTATTGCCGACGTCGCAGTGATTGGGGCCGCCATACTGATAACCCCAGCGTATATACGGCGACTTCACGGTCTGCTTGCGGGCGAGGTCGTGAGCCTGCACCCCGCCGGAGCGATAGAAGACGAACCACGACCAGGCCTGGCCGTCCCAGACCTGTGAGCCCAGCTCGCCGTCGCCCTTGAACGGGGAGGAGCTGATCAGGCTGCTTGCGCCAGACCAGTCGTAGCCAGAGTGGTTCTGGAAGACGCCCTTGTGGCGGATCTCGCTGCCATCGAGCACGACGACGGGGTTGGTGAGCTCAAGAGTCAGCTCGACGCTACCCATGCCGGCGACGCTGAGCCCGTTGCCGCCGTTGCCGTGACCCATCCACCAGCCACTGGACGTGTTCTTGTGGATGTTGTTGCCGCACTGCGAGCCGGTGCGCGTGAACTTGATGCCGTCGAGGTTGGTCGCCATCGAGTTGGCATACACCAGGGTCCACCCGCCGCCATCGGTGACCATGTCGCAGGTCACCTGCACCGAGCCGTACTTGGTGCCGCCACCGTCGGCGTCGACGTAGTACGTGCCGGTCCCCTTGGCGTCGCCCGTGGTGAGGATGTGCTTGCACGACAACCCCGGATTCTGCGACGTGCCGATCGGCGCCTGATACACCGGCACGTAGGTGCTGCCGTCGCAGAGCAGCACCTGCTTGGATGTGGTGTTGAAATAGAGCACGCCAGCGGCGGCGCCGTCGCAGGCCACCGGCGCCTTGGTCGCGTTCTGCAGGCGGAAGCGTTTGGCCTCCTGGGCGGAGAAGTCGGTCGGCGCTGCGAAGGTCAGCGGGTCGTTGAAGTTTTGAGCGCCGCTGAAGGTGTTGCCGCCGGCGCGGTCGGCCTTGGCGGCCAGGTTGGGTAGGCCGACGAGATCTGCGTACGCGCCCGTGTGACCGACGTCGGCGATCAGGCCCTTGGCGAGCTTGGCGGCGCTGACGGCGCCATCGGCGATGGTGGTCTCGGTGACGGAGCCGGCAGCGAGGGCGGCTTCGCTCACGGAGCCTGCAGCGAGCTGCGCCGCGCCGACTGCACCAGGGGCGATCTTGACGGTCGTCACGGCCCCGTCGGCGAGCTTGATGGTCAGGACGGCACCGTTGGCGAGCGCCGCGCTGCCGACAGCAGCCGCCGCCAAGCGTGTCGCCGTCACCGCCGAGGCAGCCAACATCGCGGTGGTCACGCAGCCGGTGCACTGCAGCGCCTCGGCGCTGGTCGCCGCGCCGCCCTTGCTCGACGAGCCAGCGTAGGTGAAATCGACCTTCGACCCGGGAATGCTCGCGTCTTCGATGTCGCTCGGGCCGATGGGCTTGACGAGCTTGCCGGCCATCTCGGCATACGTCGCATGGCCAGCGACCAGCGCGTAGGGCGCAGAGAGCATGCGCTGCCTGGGCAGCTCGGGCTCGGAGCCCACCGACACGCCGATCCAGACCTCGTCGCCGTCGATCAGGGCGCTTGTCGGCAGCGGTGAGCCGCCCGCAACCGCGCCGAGTTGAATCGAGAAGATCCCGTTGATCACCTGCGCCTGCAGGTGAATCTCCTTCCAAAGCGCGACCTCGGCGTCGACGCTCGGGTAGAGGGAGAACGCGAGCACGTAGGTGCCGTCGGGGACCGCCGAGTTGCCAGCCGTGGCCAGCCGCCCCTGCACGGGCACGAGGGTGGGTACGGTCGCGATCGCGGTCGAGCTCGTGGCAACGAGCGCGACGATCAGGAAGCCGGCCAGCAGGAACGGGCCGAGCGTCGAGGTGATTCGCTTCATGGAGGTCCTTGGGATCGGGCTGTCGTGCCTGGGGCGTTCGAGACGGGGGCACCTGTGATGTGCGCACGGCGTTGGCTCGAAGTTGCCAGAACAAATGCAGATTGGCAAGGTCGGCCGCTGGTCGTTGCGCTCCAACCGGGCGACGGCGGGCTCTCCAGCGGGTGGCCGGAATCGAAACGCCTTTGCGGGCTGGCCTCACCGTGGCTTTTCAGTTATATCGATATGAAGGTCGATTGTCGGACGAGTGAGAACCACACCGAAAGAGGCACCGCCGAGCCATGAAAGCACCAATAAAAACAAATGATCCTTTGCGGTTGGGCGCGACTCTGGTCGCGCTCTTTGCGTTGTCTGCTTGTGCCGATGCGGTTGAGCCTGCTCCGGCGGCCTCCGCGGCGCCAGCGCTTCCCGCTGAGCCGGGTCCGGCGCAACCAGCCGCGCAGATGCGCACCATCGAGGTGACCCCCGAGCGCGTCGCCGAGGGCAAGAAGCTCTACTCAGAACGCTGTGCGCCATGCCACGACAACGAAGGCATCGGCCGCACCGGGGTCGCCCCCAAGCTCAACAGCCCGACCTTCCTCGCCGCCGCGTCCGACGCCTTCCTGATCCGCACCATCACCTACGGCCGCTACGGCACCGCGATGATCCCCTGGCAGGCGATGCTGACGCCCGAGCAGCGGGACGCGATCGTGGCCTACATGCGTTCGTGGGGGCCAACGGACGCTGCCAAGCTCGACGAGAGCGAGCTCAAGGGCGACGTCACGCGCGGCTCGGCGGTCTACGTCGACATCTGCGTGGGCTGTCACGGTCCGATCGGCTCGGGCTACCTTGAGACCGCCAACGGCACCGCCATCGGCCGCAAGTCGTTCCTCGACGCGGCGACCAACGGGTTCTTGCGGCACGTGATCCGCGAGGGCAAGAGCCTGACCAAGATGCGGCCGTTTGCTATCGACAGTGGTGTCGCCCTGGCCAACCTGACGGACCAGGAGATCGACGACGTCATCGCCTTCCTGCGCAGCCGCGCCTGGTAGACCAGGCACAACGATCCGCAACGCTCAACCGGGCCAGGCCACCGCAGCGCCCGCGACCGAGGAGAAACCCATGTCGGACAGCACCAAGCGCACCGACGCTGCCAACGACCCCCGCCACTACGGCAGCAAGGAGCTCGAGGTCCGCGCTGCCATGCCGGACAACCCCGAGCCAACCGGCTTTCGGCGGCGCATGTTCCTCAAGGGCATGGTGGCGACGGCGGGGTCCGCCGCAGTGGTCGCGTGCAGCAAGTCCAAGCCGGCTCCGACGGCGGCCCCGACGGCGACCGCCGCGGCGCCGCTGATGCGTCCACCGCCGACGCCAGCGGTCAAGGATCACGGCGACGCATTCAAGCCGCCCGAGAAGAAGGTGCCGACCGACATTCCCGCGCAGTGCCCCTACTGCGGCGTCGGCTGCGGCACGCTGATCCAGACCGAAAACGGCCGGATTGTCGGCATGAAGCCCGATCCCGCTCACCCGACCAACAAGGGCCTGCAGTGCATCAAGGGCCTGACCTCGGCCGAAGCGATCTACGTCGACAGACTGACCAAGCCGCTGATCCGCAAGGATATGACCAACATCCTCACCGGTCACGAGAGCCAGAGCAAGGGCAGCTTCAACGACGAGGACTTCCGCGAGGCGAGCTGGGAAGAGGCCGAGCAGCTGATCGTCGACCAGACGGTCGGGATCGTGAAGAAGTTCGGCGGCAACTCGGTCGGCCTGTACGGCTCGGGGCAGCTTCCGGTCGAGGGGCAGTACCTCGAGAACGTATTCATGAAGGGGGTTGTGGCGTCGAACACCATCGAGGCCAACGCGCGCATGTGCATGACCTCGGCGGTGACCGGCTACTTCAAGTCCCTGGGCAGCGACACGCCGCCGACATCGTATGACGACATTGAGATGTCGGACATGATCACCCACTGGGGCCACAACGCCCGGGGATCCCATCCGATCGTGTTCTGGCGCAACGCGGACCACAAGGCCAAGTCCGGCATCCCCACGCTGGTGGTCGACCCGCGGCGCACGGCGACCGTTCAGGGTTTCGAAGAAATCAACCCTTCTAATTCGTACCACTTCTCTACAATCAACGGCGACATCTCGATCCACAACGCCATCGCGCACGTCCTCCTGACCAAACACGAGGACGCGATCGACTGGGACCTCATCAAGAACCACTCCAGCGGCTGGGAGGCCTACATCGAGGGCGTCAAGGCGCGCTACTCGCCAGAGCAGGTCGCCGAGATCACGATGATCGACCCCAAGTACCTGCGCGAGGTCGCGGCGGTCTGGGCCGAGGCGTCGATCAAGGGCAAGAAACGCGGCAAGGGCGGCGTGCTCTCCTTCTGGGGCATCGGCTACAACCAGCACCTGCACGGCCAGAACAACACCGTCGGGCTCATCAACTTGATGGCCCTGTCGGGCAACATCGGCCGGCCCGGCTGCGGCCCCTTCTCGATGACCGGCCAGCCCAACGCCATGGGCGAGCGGCTCACGGGCGGCCTGACCGGGCGACTGCCCTTCAACCAAGGCCTCAACAACGTCGCGTGGCGCGATCACATCGCCGCCGCGTGGCGGGTGCCTGCGGAGCGGTTGGCCTCGGTGGCCGGCATGCAGAACACCGGCTACGCGGTGGGCATGATGGAGCGCGCGCTGAAGGGCGACGTCAAGGCGATGTTCCTCATCTACGCGACCCACATCGACCTGCCAGACCAGAACACCCTGGTGCGGCCGGCGCTCACCAAGACCTTCAACGTGGTCCAGGAGATCTACCGTCACGCCCCGAACAACCTGTACGCCGACGTGATCCTGCCGGCGGCGACCTGGGGCGAGTGGGTCGGCGGCACGTACATCCAGTCCGAGCGGCGGGTCTACGTCACCGATGGCACGGCCAACCCGATCGCCGGCACGCGTCCAGACATGGACATGGTGATCGACAAGGGCAAGGCGATCGCCGACGGCCTGGGCCTCGATGGCGACGCGATCTTCCCCTACAAGCGCATGGAGAACGGCTTCTACAATCCCGAAGACGTGTTCCGCGACCTGGTTCGGGCGTCGAAGGGCTCCGACGCCGACCTGAGCGGCATGTTGGAGGTCGAGGAGCGCGACAAGATCGGCCTGTACGACCAGATCCGCCAGCACAAGGGCATCCAGTGGCCGGCACCCAACTACGAGATCGCCAAGGCCGGCGGTACCAAGCGCCGCTACATGGGCCAGGAGGGATGGAAGGACAAGCCGTACGGCGACTTCCGTACGGCCGACGGCAAGCTGCACTTCCACCTCTGCGAGCAGGACTACACCAACCGCAAGGCGATCACCGCCGAGATGGCCAAGGCCGGTACGGTTCCAGGGTACTACTTCATCGACCACATGGACGTGCTGGTCGCGGCACGGGACGCGGGCTTGACGCCCGAGCTGCCCGACGACGAGCACCGCGACAAGAAGTGGGAGGACATCCCCAAGGACAAGTACCCCTACTGGGTGGGCCTGGGCGTCGTCTACGAGCACTTCCACACGTCGAAGACGATCCGCGCGGGCACGACGCGGCGCCTCGTGCCCGAGATGTACCTTGAGATGCATCCCGACGACGCCAAGACCCTCGGTGTCGAGGACGGCGAGTGGGTGCGGGTCATCACGCGGCGCGGCTTCTACGAGGCCCGCGCCAGCATCGGACTCGACAGCAAGGTCAAGCCGGCGCGCAACACGGTGCCAAAGGGCTACATGTTCAGCCCGTGGAACCTGTCGGTCGCCGATTCTGCCGACCCGAAGACGAACCGTTGGCTGGTCAACGCGATCAGCCACCGCGCCTTCGACCCGGTCAGCGGCCAGGCGGACTTCAAAAAGCTGGCGGCGAGGATCGAGAAGATCGGTTGACGGGGCGAGGGCGCGCCGACAGGCTTGCGAGCCGCCGCGCTGCGGCACACAAGCCGCCACGATGTCGCCACGATGTCGCCACCATATCGCCACAATGTCGTGGCGACACAACCCCGACCTTGAGAGCCGCGCAAGAACGCTATGGAGCAAACCAGGTCCCAGACGTCGACGGCGCGACGCGGCTTCCTCGGCGCCCTGGTCGCGGGGGGCATGGCGTTGTTCGCCGGGGTGTTTGGCGGCCGCGCGCGGGTTGTCGCGGGGCTTCGTCTGCGACCGCCCGGAGCCCTGCCCGAAGCCGACTTCCTCTCGGCATGTGCGCGCTGCTTCAAGTGCGGCAACGCCTGTCCAAATGGCTGCATCAAGTACAGTGGTCTGGAGAGCGGCCTGAGCGGCGCGTTCACACCCTACATCCAGGCGCGGGACCGCGGCTGCACCCTCTGCGGCGAGTGCGGCAAGGCTTGCCCGACCGGCGCGTTGAAACCATTTGAGCCCAACCGCGAGTCGTGGGTGGTCTCCGTCGACATGGGCAAAGCCCGCGTCAACAAGGAGATGTGCTTCTCGTTCCACGGCCGGACGTGCGGCGCCTGCTACCGCGCCTGCCCCCTGGCGGGAACGGCGATGAAGATCGGCGTGTTCGAGACACCGCTGGTACAGCTCGACGGTTGCGTGGGCTGCGGGCTCTGCGAACAGGCCTGTTTGCACCTGCCCCAGGCCATCCGGGTGATTCCGACGCGACGCCAACAGGAGGCGACGTGAGGGCGCCGACCCGACCGATGGCGGTGCTGCGCCACCTGATGCAATGGGGCGTGGTGCTCTTCATCGCCTACAACGCGATGGGCGGCCCGTGGCGCAACTTCAAGGTCGCCCACAACTCCCGTCGCCTCGTCACGCTGATGGAAGGCGAGACCTGGGGCTGGCTCTACGGCCTGAACGAGGACGTCTTGTCGCTCTTCGGCAAGCCCTACGACGCCAGCCTGGGCACGCTGGGGATGCCGTGGGCGGCCACCTTCTTCGGCCTGGAGACCGCGGACCCGATCCTCGTGATGTCGACGGCCCTGGCGGTGGGCTCCCTGTCGGTCGGGCTGGCGCTCGCGCTGTTGGCCCCGCTCGGGCTGGCACTCGTCTTGGGCAAGGTCTTCTGCAGCCATCTGTGCCCGATGCGCCTGCTGTTCGAGATCGGCCAATGGGTCCGCAAGGGGCTGCTGGTGCTCGGCATCAAGCTGCCGCAATGGCGGCCGCGCGTGCGGCTGGGCGGTTGGGTCCTGGTCGGGGGGCTGGCCGGCGCGCAGCTGTCAGGTACCGCCGTGTGGTTGTTCATCTTGCCCTACGTCGGGCTCGCCGGGAGCGTGCATCTGGCCATCGCCACCGGAGTCGCCGCTGCCCTCATCGTGCCAGTAGCGGCATGGCTGGCGCTCGACGTGATCGCCGCGCCCGGGCTTTGGTGCCACAACCTGTGCCCGACAGGCTGGCTGCTGGAGTGGCCGGCTCGGCTCGCGCTGATGCGGCTGGTCAAGAGCGAGGCCGAGCCCTGCCCCACCAGCTGCGATCTCTGCCAGCGGGCGTGCCCCTACGGGCTTCTGCCCAAGGACGGCAGCCACACACCGGCATGCGACAGCTGCGGCTCATGCGTTGCGGTCTGCCCATCGAAAAAGCTGAGCCGGCGGCCGGTTGGCTGGCGCACCAGGGCGGGGACTCGCGCGGGTGCGACGGGCGCGACGGGCGTTGCGATCCTGGTGACCCTCGCCGGCTTGCTGGCGTTTCCCACGGCGGCCAGCGCCCACCACAACAAGGGCCTGCCCCACTACGGCTACTTCGAGAACTACCCACAGGTGCCCACCGAGGAGTTCGTCGCGCTCGACGGACGCTGGGAGATCGGCGCGACGCTCTTCAACTTCCAAGGCCTCGACCGGCGCACGGCCGACACACCCAACGACGTCAAGATCTACATGTATATCTACGATCTCGAAGCGGATCGTAGTTGGATGGGGCCGCTGCGGGTCGAGATCTGGCGCGGGGATGATCAGGTCGCGCGCTTCGACCGCTTGGAGGTCGACGAAGAGGCCGCCTACATCAC
>CALGHC010000641.1 GCA_937915965.1 uncultured Myxococcales bacterium | reverse complement strand
GCAGCTCCGAGGAGCGCGTGACGGCCTCGTCTGCGGCGATTCGCGCCGCCAACCTGTCGCCGCTGCCAAGATACGTCGCGACAAGGCGGTCCCGCGCGGCCATCTCGTCTGCGGCGCTACCCCACGCGACCGCTTCTTGCACGAGCGCCCGGGCCGTGGCGGCCACGGGCCTCAGCCTGCCGCCGAGGGCCGCGGCGGCGGTCGCAGCGCACAGGCCAGCCTGGATCGCGATGTCGGGGTGCCCCAAATCGATCGCCCTGCTTTGGGCCGCACCGGCCATCTCAAGGGCCTGCTGGGGTCGACCTCCACGCACCGTCAGCGAAGCAAGCTGAACCTGATCTCGCGTCGCAGCGACCAGATCTCCAGCGGCTTCCCTCAGCTCCATCGCGTCCGTGATCGCCCGTTCGGCGGCGTCGAGGCGCCCCGCTCGCGTTGAAAGCACGGCAAATGACTCCAAGCGCGCGGCTTGGACATCGGGCTGCGCGGCGATCGCCTCCGGTGGCGCCAGTTCCTGGAGCTCGAACGCCTCGGCCCATGACTCGTTGTCCGCCAGAGCAAGAATCCGTTCTGCGTCCAGCAGCGCGATTCTTCGCTGATCACCGGACCGCTCCGCTCGCTCGCCCGCCAGAGCGAGGGCCTCGACGGCGCTGCGTGGGTCTCCACTTCGTCGGGCCAACCAGCCGTCAAGGCGCAGGACTTCAATATGTAGTTCGGAGCTGTCGAGACGCTCGGCCAGTTCCGCCACCTCAGCAATGATCAGCCGCGCTTCCGCCCAGCGCCTCGTCGCGATCGCCCGCCCCGCGGTAGCCAAGGCGACGGTGGCGTGCGCCAGACTGGTTTGTAGCGACCCGGCCGCCCGAACTTCGTCTTCGGCGCCGGCAAGGGCCTGATCCAGGCCGTGTTCTGCGCGGACTCTGGCCGCATCCAATAGCGCCGTCGCCTCGCTCTTTGAGCCGCTCCGCGCCGCTAGTGACAGCAAACCGAGCAGCGCCCGGCAGCCGATCGGGGTGGCGCCAGCGCTGTCGGCGAGGTCGCGCGCTCGTCCCCACCAGGCGGCCGCGTTGGCAGATTGGCCGCCATGGGAGTGCAGATCGCCGAGCAGCAGCGCAGCGGTGGCCTCGCCGCCGCGGTCTCCTCCGCGAGAAAACCTGTCCAGAGCCGCCATTGCCGTGTGCTCGGCGTCGGTCAGCCCGCCGCCAAGGCGATGCAGGTCGGCGCGCTCCAGCAGCAACCAGCCTGCCGCATTGGCCAGCGGGACGGTCGCTGGCTCCGCAACCTCGGGTTGGCTGAGCGTCGCGTCGACCAGCGCCGCGGCGGCACGCAACTCGCCGTCACGCCGAAGGGCGCGCGCCAAATCGACGACCTCCGTCGCAGGCGGGTTCCGGGCAGGCTGGCCATCATCGCCCATCGCGGGCCTCCCTTGGGCGTCGCGTGCCGTGCGGGTCGGCCGCGGAGTCGCTCTGCCGCGCTCGACGGTCTGCCCGCCTGCTACGGACCCACGGTGACATACCATTGGCTCGATCCGATGTCTCCCATCGCGCGCGCCCAGCCCAGGCGCAGCATCCCGAACGGAGCGTAGCCGCTCTCGATGCCCAGGCGCAGCTCGGCGCCCAGTGAGATGACCGAGCCCGGCCCGGCGCCATCGCGAGCCGGCAACAGCCAGCGCTCGGCACCGGTGGCAAAAACGGAGGCGGCATCGATGAACACGACCGCCCACAGCCGGCTGAAGAAGATCGGCAGCGTGTCGAGACCGCGGCCGACGTCCAAGATTGGTTGGTGCAGGGTGATGGCCGCCGTTGCCAGGCCGTCGCCGCTGAGGAGGCGCCCCGTCGCTGTGGCGTCCGCGAGACCGCGCACTGTCCCAAAGGGAACCGAGGTGCCGTCGATCAGCCCGGCCACGTCGAGCGGAGCCATGCCGCGAAGCTGGTAGACCGGCCGCATGGCCGCTGTTTGCAAGGCCATCGCGCCCCGCACCCCTGTCTCAAGGACGCGGTGGCCGCCCAGGGCGAAACGGAGCGTCACGTTGCCGTCGAGTTCGAGCCTCTCGCGCTCGCTACCCGTCCAAGGAGCAGCAACCCGGGCTTCGATCCCGACGTGTTGACCCCGCTCCTCGCCGATCGAATCCGGGTAGCTTTCGCCTCGATCCCACGCCAGGCCTGCAGCAAGAACTGCGTCACGTCCGGTCCACGGGTCCAGTGGCGGCGGCCCGCTCGGTTCGGGATATCCGGGTCCCGCCGCCCATCGCGACGGGGTCCCGCGCATACGAGTGCCGAGCAGTCGCCAGCGCGCATGCACATGCCAGCTCTGGCGTTCGACCGGCATTCGCAGCGCGCCGCCGACCTGCACGGCGCCAACCTCCGTGGGTACGGACAGCCACTTGAACCCCCGGCGGGCCAGCACCGATCCGTGCTGCCACGCTGCGGAGAGCGACCAACTCGGTCCCCAACGCAGCAGGTCGAGCGACCCGGATAACAACGGCAATTCGCCGTCCAGACGGGCCTGGCCGAGTAGGTCCCACCGCAACCAATCCACCGCATCGTGCCCCGAGGTTCGCGCCCCGAAGACCGGCGCCCCTGGGTCGCTCGTCGCGACGGCGATCGGAAGCCATGCGCGCGGGCGAACACTCGCCCAAGGGCTGTAAGCGTCGTCCTTGCCGACAACCGGCGGCGGATCATAGGCATCTGCGGCGTCGCCGACCGCGCCGCGGCCCGCTCTCGGCCCGGTCGCCTGCGCGTCGTCGCCGCGATAGCCTGCACACTTGGGCAGCGGCGCGGCTGGTGGCAGGTGGATCTCCAGGCCGCCCCCATAGTGCACGGTCACCGCCGTCCGCTCGCCGTCGGCGGTGAACGCCGCCGAGCGCACGCCTCGGCCACTCCAGCTGCGCAGCGTCCAGCCCGCCGCCGGATTGGCTGGATCGAGGATCGCCGCATCGCGGAAGTTGCCCAGCTGGATTGCGGCGCCGAGTAGCGGTTGACCATCCCGGCGCAGCGCTTGCAGATCGCCCATCCAGGTGACGGTCGCAGGCCGAAGCACCGCAGAATCCCCGGACCAATCCAAGGTGGCACACGCGTCCCGCGCCACCGTTGGCTGGAACGGTCGTGCCACCACCGGGCGGCGAAGATCGTCGCTCACTGCGGCTCGCAACAGCTGACGCCCGCTGCCCGCGCTGCGTGTTACCCATAGCGTCCCGGCGCCGTCGAGCACGGGGCTCCCCCAGGTCTGACCCAGGGGGGCCGCCTTGAGCAACAGGTAGCTCGGTCCGAACTTGCCACCACCTCGCGCCGCTTCGAGCGCCCGGCTCAGCTCGAGGACACGCACCTCGGTCTGGCCGTCGACCACCGCGACATAGACGAGCCAGCGTCCCGTGGGGTCGATGGACGGTTCGCGCGCCCGCATCGACTCCCCCAACCGCAGAGGGCCGCGCCAGGCCCCATCCTTCCAGGTCAAGGCGAAGAGGTCTTGATGAAAGTAGTTGATTCGGCTCGGGCGGCCGGCCGCAAAGACAAGGATCTCGCCGCGTGGCCCGACCGTGAGGTCGTCGCAGCCCAGGAGGCAACGGTGCACGACGGTGGTGCTGCCGCTGGCCACCTCGGTGCGTTCGATTCGCGCCAGGTCATCGCCCGGCTGGCGCGCGACGAAGAGGGCTGTTCCATCGGCGCTGAATCGCAGCCGACCGCGTCCCTGGCCGTCGCGGGTCAGTCGGCGCCCCTCATGTGCGGTCGTCGCGCTGGCGCCCTTGGCCAGACCGATGGATGCGAGGTCGGACGGCTGTACGCCGACGGGAGGAACGACCCCCACCGCCCGCAGGCGGTCCTCCATAGACACGCGGCGCCGCAATCCGCTGGTCGCCTCGCGCCACAGGCCAACCAGCGATCGCCCCATCGTCTGGCGGGCGAGGATGTTGATGCCGTACGGAACGAAGCGTCGACCGTAGGCGCCGATGAAGTCGACCAGACGACCGTGGCCGCGACTGCGAGCGATGTGATCGATCAGCAGGCCGCCGTAGAGGTACCACCCGCCGCCTCGTGGCCACGTGAGAGGCCGCCCCGTCAGCTCGTCGAGTCCCGGAAGCGACCCGTCGCGCGCAGCGGCACGCAGCCGCGCCATGAACGCGGCGCTGTCCAGGCGACCCGCCTGGCCGGCGACGGCGTGGTCGCTGCCAGCGATCCGGCTCTCGACGTACACTGACAGGCCCTCAAGAAAGAAGCGCGGCAGGTACACTCCCGGCAGCCAGGTGCGGCCGAGCATCTTGTTGACCAACGCCGGTAGCTCGCCGCTGTCGGCCATTTGCAGGACGTGTGCGATCTCGTGGAAGACCAGCATTCGGATCCAGTCGCCGTGGTCGCCCAGATCGTCGAGGGTCGCTGGCGGGTACGCTTGCAGGTGCACCCGGTCGAAGGGCAGCACAGTCGCGTAGCCGTTGGCGGAATCGCTGTAGTCGTCGATTGTCAGCAGCAGTCTGCCGCCGGGGCGGTAGCCGAAGATCGGCGCCAGATGGCGCCAAGCGTCTTCGGCAGTGCTCAGCACCCGCCTCGCGAGCGGCGCGAGCCGGCTCGGAAAGACGACCTCGATGTGGTCGCTGCTCAGGGTAAGCCACTTGATCGCGCCGTCGTGTGCCCGCGCCGTGCTCGGCAGAGCGACCGCCACAGCGGTGGCGACGACGATCGCCAGCCGCAGGGCCGAGGGCGGGCAGCGCTGCTGGGCGGCGTGCGGCATGACGGCGCTCCGGTGCCGTTGCGGTCGAGTGCGGCTCTAGCGACCCCTGGCGGCGGTCGGGGCTGGTGCCTCAGTCGGCCGCGTTGGACCGACAGCGCGCGAGTTGGCTACGAAGATGTGCGGGCATCTGGGCCCAGACGTCTTCGAAGGCCGACTCAAGTTGGGGCGCTTCTACTGCCTCTGCGCGGGCGAGGGCTTCGCGTAGCTCGACGGCGAAGTCGGCGCGCAAGGTGGCAGCGGCACCCTCGTTGAGTGCGCCACGGTTGATCAAGTACGACTCAAGGCGGGCAATCGGATCCCGCTCCTGCCATTCGCGGGTCACCGCCTCGTCCCGGTAGCGGCTGGGGTCGTCCGACGTCGAATGGGCCGAGACCCGGTAGGTCACCGCCTCGATGAAGACCGGCGTGCCCACTCCTTGGCGGGCGCTCCGCACTGCCTCACGCACCACGCGCAGGACCGCGAGGGCGTCGTTGCCGTCGACGCGCACCCCCGCGAGGCCGTAGCCGAGGGCCTTCGAAGCGAGCGTCTCTGCGGCGCACTGCTTGGTACCCGGCGTCGAGATTGCCCATTGGTTGTTCTGGCAGAATATCACCAGCGGCAGACCCCGGCCGCCAGGCCTCATCACGCCAGCGAAGTTCATCGCGACGTGAAAATCTCCCTCGCTCACTGCGCCGTCGCCCACCGCGACGAAGCACACTGGTCGATCGGCGCTGCGGTCGCGCATCGCCATCGCGTACGCCGTACCGACCGCCTGTGGCAGCTGGGTCGTCATCACCGATGACAGCGTGACGTAGCCATGCTCCCGGGACCCGTAGTGACACGGCATCTGGCGTCCCCGCGTCGACGTGTCATCCGCGTTGCCGAAGCACTGAGAGAGGTAGGTGTGCAGGGGGTAGCCGCGGTGCAGGGCCATGCCGCCCTCGCGCAGCGCGGGGTGGATCCAGTCGCGCGCCTCAAGGGCCTCAGCCGCCCCAAAGACCGCGGCTTCTTGGCCCGTTGCCGCGCCGTAGAAACCGATTCGACCCTGTCGTTGCAGCGACAGCATGCGCTCGTCGAGCAGGCGTTGGCGGGCCATCGAGCGCCACAAACGCAGGGCCGTGTCGTCGTCGACGCCTGTCTCGGCTGGCTCCCCGATCACGCTGATCGGCACGCCCGCTGGGTCGAGCACGCGATACAGGCCGCGCGTCGCGGCGACGTCGTCGGCGCAAAAGCTCGGGAATGCAGTGGTCTGGTCGTCCGCGATCTCGATCATGCAACCCGCCTCACACAAGGGGCCGCAGTGTCGCGATTTAGACTCTGCACCACAAGGGCGGGCTTCGCCAGCCGCACGGGCGTGTCGGCGCGCTGCCGTCAGGGGTGGCGGCGGTTGCGACTCAGGGCGGCCATTTTGCGCAGCGATTGAGGGCGCATCGTCCGGATTCGGCCGGTTGTCGATCGGGCAGCCGGACCGCTGGGCGAGACGGCGCAGATTGACCTGAGGTTCATTTTGGCTATGATGGCGCCGCTGCGCGGCACTGTGCGGCCAACACGCGGAAATCTCAGGGATTTACTTTTCGGCTACGGCATGGCATCGGGTCGGCGCGACAGGCGCCGCCCCCCGGCTTCGGTCCTAGCGGCCGTCACAGGAAGGCGAACCACATGGGTGACATGACGACAATGCTGTTCGCGTCGCTTGGGGCCGGGGCTGCAGCCCTGCTCTTCGCGGCGCTCAAATCGGCCTGGATCAAGAAGCAAGACGCCGGCGACGCCCGGATGAAGGAGATCGCTGGCTACATTGCGGATGGCGCCATGGCGTTCCTTGGCCGCGAGTACCGCGTTCTCGTGGTCTTCGTTGTCGTCGTCGCCGGTCTGCTCGCCTGGCTCAACACCGGGTTGGAAGGTTCGAGCTGGCACGTCGCGATCAGCTTTGTCTCCGGCGCGATCGCGTCCGGCCTCGCTGGCTTCTTCGGTATGCGCGTCGCCACGATCTCCAACGTTCGCACCACCGCCGCAGCTCGTCACGGACTCAGCGGCGCTCTCGCCGTCGCGTTCTCGGGCGGCGCGGTGATGGGCATGAGCGTCGTCGGCCTGGGCATCATCGGCATCTC
>CALGHC010000640.1 GCA_937915965.1 uncultured Myxococcales bacterium | reverse complement strand
CCCCACCGCGCCCGCGGGTGACAACGCCGCCGGCCCCACCTCGCCCGCGGGTGACAACGCCACCTGGTCCGACGGCACGGTCGGATCGGACGACCTGCGCCTCCTCGCCGTCCTACCCAGCGGCGCCGCGGTGCCGCTCGGCCTGCTCGCCCGCGTGCGGGTCGCCCGCACCATCGACCGGTCGCAGGAGGAGCCAGTCGACGCGACCATCGTCTATTGCGCGGTCGCTCGTTCGCTGGCTGTGTTCCGCTCGCCGCCTGGGCGACCCCTGAGCGCGGTCTTGCCGCATGCCACTGGCTTCGACATCGGCGCAGGCGCGCGCCGCTGGGATGGGGTCGACGGAAGCGCCCGCGACGGCGGCGCCGATCTCGAGCGCCTCCCGGTCCACATTCGCAGCCACGCCGCCTGGCGGCGCCAGGCCCCAGACGCCCCGCTTCTTGGCCTCCTCGGCCGGCCACCGCTACAGAGCGAGCCCGCGCTGGTGCCACGCGTCCCCGGTGCACGCACCGACCGCGATCCATTGCTGCGAGGCGTGGTCTGGGCCGACCGCTGGGAGCCGCTTCAACCCGGTGACATCAAAGGAATCGGCCCCGCGCTGCGCGTGCCGCGCGGTGACGCGGCCCGGGCCGGCTGCTACCATCTCTCTCGTTGGGCTGCACGCTGCCGCGGCCTGGTTGCCGACGGTCCTTCCCCCACGACCCGAGGCTGAAGCGCAGAATCGTCACGCCTGGCGTGACGACACGGTGGCCTTGACCGGGGGGATTCGATGTTCGACCGATTGAAGACCGCCGAACCGGGCGACGCGGTCATCGATGCGATCGGCCACGTCGACGACGCCCTCGCCGCCGGTCGCATGCCCATCGTCCGCGATGACGAGATCGTGCTGATGTTCAGCGGTGGAATCGACTCGACCGCAACGGCCGTCATGCTCGCCGAGCAGTATCGGCGCGTGCACCTGGTCACCTACCGCAACGGCTACGGCCACTACTACTTTCACCGCACCCGCAAGCGTGTCGAGGAGCTCAACGAGCGCCTTGGCGAGCGCTTCACCTGGAGGTTGATGTCGACCAAGGCCGACTTCGACACCCTCTTGGTCCGCGATGTCCTCAAGGACTACAGAGAGTTTCGGTCCGGCTTCATCTGGTTCATGGGCTGCAAGATGGCGATGCACATGCGCAGCGCGATGTACTGCCTCGAGAACGGCATCCTGACCATGTCGGACGGCTCCAACGAGGACACCTCGGAGATGGTCGAGCAGATGTTGATCTCGCTCACCCTGATCCGCAGCTTCTATGACCGCTACGGGGTCACCTTTGGCACGCCGGTCTACGACGTGGCGCGCGACACCTCGCGGCAGATGATCGCTGATCTTGGCCTGAAGATGGGCGTGCAGGTGATGGACCGACACCTGTGCATCCAGCCGACCTGCCTCGCCGGCGAGCTGTATTACATGCCCTACGTCATCTTCAACAAGCGCGTGAAGCACGAAGAGGCAGAGGTCGCACGCTTCATCCGCGTCAAGGCCGAGATCGCCCACCGGGTCATGGTCGAGGCGTTTCGCAGGCGCGGCGTCGATCTCGATGTGCTGTTGGCCGATCGGCAAAAGCAGATCGAGGCGCTGGAGAAGGCGCGCGCAGCCACGGCG
>CALGHC010000639.1 GCA_937915965.1 uncultured Myxococcales bacterium | reverse complement strand
GCTTGCGGAGCATGTGGCAAGAAAACTGCGGGTCACTTCTGCCGGGCACATCTAGTTCGACGGACCGGAAGTAGTTCCCTGGTTCGACAGGCCAGGTTGTTCGTGGCAAGGAGCGAGGAGCGAGGAGCGAGGAGCGAGGAGGAAGGCGTAGCAGGGCTACGTCGACGACGAGCAACACAGCCACGGGCAGGATGGGCCGAGAAACTGGGGACGTACTTTCGGATAGTCGAACTAGGACTGGCGGGTGCCGACCGCGCGCGAGCTGACCGCCCTGGTCGCCTGCGCGGCATCGAAACCAAGCATCGACACAGACGCGTCTTCCGGCACGCCTGGGGTCTGGTTCCGGAGCGCGACCGGGACGCCGGGCCTCGGGGGCGCTCGATGGCCAAGACGCGACCACGACGATCGGCGGGCCACGCTCCAGAGGCCCTCCCAAGAGTGGACGCCCGGCCGGTGGTCGCGCAAGGTGCGCGGGCGCAGTCGTCGACGTGCTGTGTGCGGCGACAGGCCCGCGAGCGGAGGGTCGTTTGGTGAGGGCGGGTCCATGGAATCGACAAGCACGGGGTCGCGACGCGGCGGTTGGTGGCGGCGTCTGTGGATCGCTGTGTTGATCGGCGCCGGACTCCTGACTCTGCTGGTCGCTGCGATCGTCGCGGCTGGATGGACCGCCTTCGGCAAGGCCCCACAGGGCGAACGCCGCGCCCACATGGAGCGGTCACCGCAATGGCACAACGGGGTCTTTGCCAACGAGAACGCCCTGTACAACGACATCCTTGGCTCGATCTTTCGGCGGGCGCCCGCTGAGGCGGTGACCAGGCCGACCGAGCCGGTCGACGTCATCAGCGGCGACGGTAGCCGCTTCGCCACGCCACCGCAGACGGGCCTGCGCATCACCTGGATGGGGCACAGCTCCACGTTGGTGGAGATCGACGGACGCCGCGTCCTCTTCGACCCCATCTTTGGCGACCGCGCGTCGCCGCTCACCTGGTTGGGCCCGGCTCGCTGGTACGCCCCGCCGATCGCATTGGAGTCGTTGCCTTCGGTCGACGCTGTCGTGATCTCACACGACCACTACGATCACCTCAACTACCCGACCATTCGCGCGATCCGCGACTGGGATACGCGCTTCATCGCGCCGCTCGGCGTCGGCGCGCATCTGGCGTACTGGGGCGTCCCCGCCGAACGCATCACCGAGGTCGACTGGTGGGACGAGGTCAGCGTGGCCGACCTGCGCATCGTCGCGACACCGTCTCGACACGCTTCCGGCCGCCACGTGCTCGACCAGAACCGCACGCTGTGGGCGGGCTACGCCCTCGTCGGGCCGCATCACCGTGTCTTCTACTCGGGCGACACAGGCCTGTTCCCGGGGTTCCGCGACATCGCCAAGCGACTCGGCCCCTTCGACGCGACGATGATCGAGATCGGCGCGTACGACCGGGCGTGGCCGGATTGGCATATTGGCCCCGAGCAGGCCGTGCAGGCCCATCAGATGCTCGATGGTGCGGTGCTGCTGCCGGTCCATTGGGGCCTGTGGAGCCTGGCCAAGCACGGCTGGACCGACCCGGCCGAACGCGTCGCCGCCGCTGCGCAGGCGGCAGGCGTGAAGCTGGCGATGCCGCGACCGGGCGAGAGCGTCGAGCCAGCTCTGGTGGGCCCGCTACAGCGCTGGTGGCCCGAGCTGCCGTGGCAGAGCGCCGACGACGACCCGATCATCGCGACCCGCAACGGCGACCCCGCAGATCGGTGGCAGCCGGGATCGGTGGCGCAGTGACGGCGCGTATGGCGACCAGGCCACCGATCTTCGCCGTTGCCCCTTCACCGACCTGGAGAGGTCCGGCCACCGACGTGTCGGGCACAAGACCTCGCAATCAAAGGCTTCTTGACTGAGGCGGCGGTTCTAGGTACGTTCTGCGCCGCGATTTGCGGGGTACGAAGATGGTTCCGGGGCCCAATCACCACGTCTGCCACGACCGTCGGGTCGGTCGCGACCTTCTCGGCCGCCTCGCGATCTTCGCGACTCTGGGCCTGACCCTGGTCGCCTCCACTACGGGTTGCGGCCAGGAGCTGCTTGGCCCGGAGCTCTTCGTCTCGGAGAACGACGTCGTTGCCGACGGTGGAGTCGCAGATACCGGCCTGGTGGACACGACGCAGACCGGCTCGCCGGATGCCGATGCGGACGCGGCGCCGGAGTCGGACGCGGAGACGACCGCGGCGGCCGACGCGAACGCGGACGCGGCCACGACCAGTGACACAGATGCAGACCCGGACGCAGACACGGCGGCAGACGCGGACACGGCGGCAGACGCGGACGCTGCTACGTCGCCGGACTCGGGTTTCGATGCGACCCCGGACGCAGGGACGGATGCAGCCGCGGACGCGGCTGCAGGACCGGATGCCACCACGGACGCGACCGCGGACGCCGACACGGCCACCGACTCGGGTCCGGATTCGGACGCCGACGCTGCCTCGACAACAGACGTGGGCGCGGATACGGCCACGCCCCCGGACGCCGGCACGGACGTGGCGACGGACGCGGGCGCGGACGCCGACACGGGTGAAGATACCGGTCCGGCGCCCCCATGCGCCGCCCTGGCCGACGGCTCCGCGTGCGAAGACGGCAGCGAGTGCACGAGCGCGGACTTCTGCAAGGATGGCGCCTGCGAGGCCGGCCCCGACGTCGACTGCGACGACGACGAGCCCTGCACGGCCGACGGCTGTTCGCCGCTGAGCGGCTGCCTGCACGAGAACTCAAGCGGCAAAGCATGCGACGACGGCAACGATTGCACGACGGCCGACACTTGTGCGGCCGGAACCTGCAAGGGCAAGGGTGCATCGAGCTGTGACGATGGCAACGTCTGCACGACCGAGGCCTGCACGCTGGCGGACGGCTGCACGCACACCGACAACAACGGGCCTTGCGACGACGGCGAGCCCTGCAGTGGCGAGGACGCCTGCGCGAACGCGACGTGTTTTGCCGGCGCGGGGGTGGACTGCGACGACGGCGAGATGTGCACGGCGGACGCGTGCAAGGCGGGAATCGGCTGCAGCCACACATCCGCAGAGGCGGAGTGCGACGACGGCGACGCCTGCACGACCGGCGACCTGTGCGAGGACGGGGGCTGCCTCGGCGGCGCTGCTCCCGACTGCAACGACGGCGAGGTCTGTACGGACGACAGCTGCGATTCGCCCGCCGGCTGCAACCACGCAGCCAACGCGCTGCCTTGCGACGACGGCAACGAGTGCAACGAGGCGGACAGCTGCGCAGACGGCACCTGCAGCGGCAGCGGCGGACCGGACTGCGACGACGGCGAGCCCTGCACGACCGACGGCTGTTCCAATGACGTAGGCTGCACAAATGTCGACAACAGCGACGCCTGTGACGACGGCGACGCATGTACCAGCGGCGACGTTTGTGCCGGCGGAAGCTGCCAGAAGGGCGGGGCGCTGAGCTGCAACGACGGCAACCAGTGTACATCCGACGCGTGCGACAAGGACGCGGGCTGCACCCACCAGCCAAACTCGGCAAGCTGCAGCGACGGCAACGGCTGCACCAGCGGCGACTACTGCAGCAACGGCCAATGCAAAGGCGGCGGCGCCGTGCAGTGCTCATGGGACAAGGGCAATCAGTGTATCTCTGGGGCCTATTGTTCGAACGGCGGATGCAAGACGGTGATGAAGACCGGATCGTGCAACGACGGAAACGCTTGTACATCCGGCGACAAGTGCAGCGGATACAGCTGCTCCGGCTCGGGGATCACCTGCAACGATGGCAACAAGTGCACCAATGACGGCTGCAACGCAAAGTCCGGCTGCACCACCAGCCCGGTGACCTGCAACGACGGCAACAAGTGCACCAACGACGGCTGCAACCCGAACCTGGGTTGCACGACCAGCGCGGTGACCTGCAACGACGGCAACAAGTGCACCAATGACGGCTGCAACGCGAACTCGGGTTGCACAACCAGCCCGGTGACCTGCAACGACGGCAACAAGTGCACCAACGACGGCTGCAACCCGGCCAGCGGCTGCACGACTTCTGGGGTGAATTGCGACGACAGCGATGCCTGCACCACGGACGGTTGCAACTCCGGCACCGGCTGCACCCACGCCAGCATCAGCTGCGACGACGGCAACAAGTGCACCAACGACGCGTGCCAGTCCGGGATCTCCGGCGGCTGCTACCACTGGCCGCTCAATTGCAACGACAGCGACGCGTGCACGAACGACAGCTGCAATCCGAGCAGCGGATGCACACATTCGTCCGTGTGGTGCATCGTCATGCCGTGCAACACCGGCGGCTGCAAGAAGGCATCGGGATGCTGGTCGACACCCATGAACTGCAATGACAACAACGCGTGCACGAACGACTTCTGTTCGAACAGCGTCTGCTACAACGTCTACGTGGCGGGCTGGCCCGGTTGCGGCTAAGTGACCGCGGCGTGGGTGGGCGCGCCAGTGTCGCCAGGCGGGACACAAGCTTTTGTAACTACACGACTCTTGACCGTGATGGCGGTTCTGCGTAGGTTCTGGACCGCGATTCGCGGGGTACGTAGATGGTTCCGGCACCAAATCACCGCTCTTCTTTCAACGGCCAGGCAGGCGAGCCTGACCGCTTGGCATGCATCGCACCCGCCCCTGATCGCGGGCAAGACATGCGAGGAGCGCGCGAGCGGGCCGATGGTCGGGATGGCGACGACCTTCGGAACGGTCGGCTGGCTTTCGGCCGACTTGCCCTCTACCTGACGTTGGGGCTGGCTCTGGACGCGTTCGCTGCGGGCTGCGGACAGGAGCTGCTCGCCCCGGGGCTCTTCGTCTCGGAGAACGACGCGGCAACGGACGGTGGAGTCGCAGATACCGGCCTGATGGATGCGACGCCGACCGGATCCCCGGACGCAGATGCGGCGCCGGTGGCGGACGGGGACGCGGCTGCGGCGCCCGACACGGACGTGGACGATGCCACCGCAGGCGACCCGGACACCGACGTCGACGCTGTCACG
>CALGHC010000638.1 GCA_937915965.1 uncultured Myxococcales bacterium | reverse complement strand
CCCGCGATTGTCCTCAATGTCCGGATTGGGATCGTAGACAATCTCGAACTGCAAGAACTCGTTTGGCGCGAGCTTGTAGGGGAAGGGCGTCGACTTCAGCCCCTGCGCCTTGAGGAATTGATTCTCCGAACCGAAGGAAGCGGAGGAGAGCGTCAGGGTGCCAGAACCGGGCACGCCGCCGTCGGTGCCGCTGTTGAGGATCACGATCTTGACGGTCTGCGTGAGCTGGCCGCCGCTGAGGTCGGCGTCGAACTCCCACTCGTGCTGGTTGAGCTTGCCGCCGATCGTCAAGCTGACCTGGGGCTTGCCTTCGAGAACCTGGTCCGAGCCACAGCCGGCGCCCGCCAGCATGCAGCTGACGCCCGCCAGCATGCCGAAGCCAGCGGCAAGAGCGCTCCGTGTGCCGCCGCGGCCGTTGCGCGCGCCAAAGGCGTTGCGGCCCGCGCCGACGAGGCTGGCCTGACGTTGGGATGAGGCTAGTACGTTCATGGTCGTCTCCGTCTTGCTGCCTCGCGCGTGTCAACCACGACGTGGGCGCAAAAACCTACGGGAAGCATAGCGTCTTATAGTGGATCTTCACCTTGTCGCCTTCTTGGGGGACGCAGGTGCCGCCGGCCTCAGCCGAGACGAAGATCACGCTGTTGGACTCCTCGTGGTAGCTCCAACTCTTCGCTGATTTGGCGCAGACAACGCCGCCGACGCTGACTTCGAGCGTGGATTCGTCGGCGTTCATCGTCAGGAAGAACTGGTGGCTGAGGCCGAAGGCGACCGAGCCGATATCCTTGAGCGTGTTGGCGAAGCTCTTGTCGCAGATGCTGCCGATCTGACCACCGGTCTCAGTCGCCACTTTGATGTAGCGGTTGCCCTTCTCGGCCTGGCAACCGCCCTGGCCAGTGCCGACGATCGCGTGGGCATGAAACAGGCCCTTGTTGGCAAATCCCTTGATCGCCTTGAGAAAGTTTACGTAGTAATTGAGGTCGCCCTCGGAGTCGTCCTCCTCGTCGGAGACAAAGACGACCTCGAGACCGGCATTCTTGCGCAGGAAGGTGCGGTTCTCGCCGCCGCAACCCTTGTCGCCGTCGGCGCCGAGCACGCATTTCGCTCCGTCAGGACAATCCGAGTCGGCGGTGCACACCTTGCTGAGGTCAGCGGTCAGAGGCAGCGACAGCGCGGCCTTGGCAGCGCGCAGGCCCTTCTCGCTGGCGTCGCCGTTGGTGCCTACCTTGGCCAGCGACTGAAAGACGGTATCGGGCGACGGCTTGGTGATCTTCGTGAGAACCCGCGACGTCGACGCGTTGTACTCCAACAACCTCCCGGACTGCTTGCCATTGCTCATATCGGTCGTGACGATGCCGAGGTGATAGTCATTCTGCCACAACATGGCGATCTGAATGAATGTCTTGATGTTGGCCGCGAGGTTGTCCTGTTCGTCCCCCATCGAGCCGGAGTTGTCGAGAACAAAGAGCACATCGACCTGCTTGCCCAGGGTCTGGTCAAACTCGTCGGTGAAGTTGTCGAGCAGCGTGCCCTCACCCTGCAGCGGCACCGCGAAGCTCTGACCCATGCACCAGGTGCCCGCCTTGCTACAGTCGCCGTTCGAAGTGCACCCGCTGCCACTTTGCATGCCCTGGTCGTCGACGCACTGACCCTCGACACCAGTGGTGATGACCATCTGGCACTTGTCCTTGCCGACATCCTGCGGGCCGTACTGCAGGCCGAACGTGGCCGGCTGCGACTGGCTCACCGGCAGGCCCTGCTTGGGTATGGCCGGCCAGCCGACGGGCTCGACCTCCATGCCGCAACCTTGCAGCTCCAGCTTGGTGATGTTCGCCTCGGTCGCGCCGGTGTTGTAGACCGCTACCTCGTGGACCTTGGACTTGCAGCCGACAGTGATCAGGCCGAAATCGATCTGGTCAGGCAGCACCTGCACCGACGACAGCCCGACGCCCGCGATCAGGTTGGGCTGCGACGCGGCGAGGGCGGCCGGCTCGGGAGCGAGCGGGAACCACTTCTCGATGCCAGTCGCCTCGTTCTTGAACTTGACCATGATCACACCAAAGTGCTTGGTGATCGTGTTCATCTGGCCAAAGATGCCGAGTGTATCAGGGGCGTTGTAGCGCACCTGCAGCTTGCCGCTCTCGTTGGGGCCGAGGTGGAAGAGCGACGTGCTCGGGCCGAAAGCCTGGAACTTCGACTCGCCGATGAGCGAGCAGCCGCCGCCGCCGAAGATGCCCGCCTCGGTGCACGGCAACACCTGCACGCCACTGAACGCGCAGTAGGTCGAGCCCACGTTCTTCAGGGCGACCTGCAGCGTCTTGGTCTGGCCATATGAGGTCACGCCGAAGTTGATCACGCCCGGCAGCAGCTGGATCACGCAGCTCGCCGCGTCGGCGCGCTTGGCGAGCAGGCCGACCGGCCACGCCGGCTGCGTCGGATCATCGGAGAGGATGGTGATCTTGCCCTTGGCGAGACCGTTGGCGGCGCCATTGGGCACGATCTGCACATCGAAGTGGTGCAGCTCTTGGGGCTTGAGCTGGTACGGCAGCTGACCCAAAAGGCCCGAACCGTCGACGAGGGTGTACTCGCCGCCGCTGTCGTCATCGAGGACCACGTCCTTGATCTCGATGGGCGCGGTGCCCTCGTTGAAGAGCTTGACCTGCTTGGTGTAGGTCAGCGGCTTGCCGTCTTTGCCGTTGACCATGGCGACGATGCCGAACTCGACCTCGTCAGCCGGTGTGACCTTCAGCGAGCCGGTCTTGGTGCGCGCGAAGATCGGCACGGTGATCTTGGGCGTACCGACGTCGTTGGATGAGATGACGAGGCTGGCGACCGGGTTGCCGTCGTTCTTCAGCACAATGGAGGCCTCGAGCTCGACCTGGATGATCTGGTCGGCGTGGGCCTCGAGCGAGAACGGCCCCGGCGGGCTGAAGCTCACGGTCTTGAGGGTGCTGAGGAAGCTCAGTTCGAGGGCGGCGACCTCAAGCATCGCGATGCCGTGGTTGGAGATCTTCAGCGGGCGCGTGCCCTTCTGACCCAGGTCCATGTCGCCAAAGTCCAGCTTGGGCGGCACGACGACGATGTAGGGCGCGATCTCCGAGCCATGCACGGCGGCGATCGCTTTGGAGCCGTCGTTGGCCTCGATCGACAGCTCGCTGTCGTCGGCGTTGCCGCCAATCGGCTCGTATCGAAGCGTGAGGTCAGCCGCTGTGCCGGGGGCGACCTCGAGATCGGGGTCTGGCGGTACGGCGATGCTGAAGTCGGCGCTGCCCGAGGGCGACAAGCTGGCAGAGACCAGCTTGACCGGCTTGCTGCCGCTGTTGAACACCTTGACCACCAGATCGGCGTGGGCTTGCGAGGCGACCGGGGCGAATGTCACCGGGTTGGGCACGATCTTGAGCGCCGAACCGCCGCTGGCTACCTCCACCGGCACGTTGTAGGCGCGCTTGAGGGCATCCGAGGCGTTGTTGTGCAGGACCAGCGTGAGCTTCTTCGCCCCGCCCGCCTTGGGGCGGTAGCGCACATGCCAGGTGACGCCCTCGCCGGAGGCCAGCGACGCGGCGGCGAAGTCGACCACTTCGAATTCGTCCGTCGCTGGCTCGAAAGTGGCAGCGGTGACCTGCAGCAAACCGGAGCTACCCGAATGGCGAACGGTGACCTCGATCGTGTCCTCGCCCGGAGGCAGGATGTCGGCGAAGATGAGCTTGGTTGGGTCGGTCGCGATGTCGCGATCTTCTTCGAGACAGAAGGCGCCCTCGCAGCCGCCACCGCCGCCAGCCCCGTTCGTGCCGCTGCCGTCGCCGTCGGGCGTATCCGAGCAGGCGAGAGCCGCGATCAGGCCAACAAAGACGAGGGCATGCAGCGAGGTCGCGGCGCGCCGCGTGAGCCGTCGACGGCCGGCAACGTGTGTGGGGTGCGGTGAGAACATGCTCGTCTCCGTGAGCGAGGGGGTGGCTCCATGCGAAGACGTCCCCCGGAACTGACTTGGCGGCGGCGAGCCAATTGCGTCACCCGGGGCAGCCGCGCCCGGCGAGGCT
>CALGHC010000637.1 GCA_937915965.1 uncultured Myxococcales bacterium | reverse complement strand
CGGGCTTCTCGCACCAATCACGGGGTCCGCCGCGCGACTCGATGCGGCCGAAAGCGACGTCAACGGGCAGATCGAGCACAAACATCACGTCGTAGGCGGGCACCAGCGCCCGGTTGACGTCCTCAAGGAACTCCGGGGCGAAGCCGCTGTTGTAGCTCTGGTAGGCGACCGTCGACAGGTAGCTGCGGTCTGAGACGATGTGGGTCGCGGCGTCGCCGGCGGCCGACTCCAGTAGCGGCACGAGGCCGACGCGGTCGGCGAGGAAATAGGCGAACTGCTCGGCGAGGGTGGGGTTCTCCAGGCCGCGGAGCCGCTGGCCCCAGCGCGAGGGCGAGATCTCCTGAATGGCGCGCCCGCCGACGCGCTCCGCCAACATACGCACCTGTGTGCTCTTGCCGCAGCCGTCAATTCCGTCGATCGAGATGAGCATGGGTCTCCTGGGTCTCCTCGGGCCAGGGCGAGCCTACCGCGGGGGGCCGAGGGCCGACAAGCTATCGGCGCGCCGGCCGCCATAGCTCGGGTACAACTCTTCGTTGCTGCATCGGTTCAATCGGCGCAGCGCGCACGAGGTCGCGGGCAGCGCTTTACAGCCTCCATCGCCGCGCTCTACCATGCCCGTCTGCGTTTTGCCGCGTCGCTGAGGCCCTGCTTGTCTTCGGCGCGTCGTGACCCCTGCTCGGCGAGCGCAGACCCGCCCTGGCCCACCGCTGCACACGCGGGGGCCCGCCAACCGCGCGAGGATGCCGATGGCCAAGCTCCCCGAAGATCGATCCGAATCCGGATTCCAGGACTTCAAGCCGGCGTGGGACCGCCATCAGTCGATCGTCGAGGCGAACCGCTGCCTCTTCTGTGAAGACGCGCCGTGCACGATCGCCTGCCCGACCCACATCGACATCCCGCAGTTCATTCGCAAGATCGCGACCGACAACGTGCGCGGTTCGGCGCGGACGATCTTCGACAGCAACATCTTGGGCATGAGCTGCGCGCGCGTCTGCCCGGTCGAGGTGCTCTGTGTCGGCGACTGCGTCTTCAACGAGATGGACCAGCCGCCCATCCAGATCGGCAAGCTGCAACGCTACGCGACCGACATCGCCTTCGATCAGGGCTGGCGCTTCTTCGAGGCGGGCGCCGACACCGGCAAGAGCGTCGGCATCATCGGCGCCGGCCCGGCCGGACTGGCCTGTGCCCACGAGCTGCGACGGCAGGGACACGGCGTGACCATCTACGAGAAACGCGAGGTCAACGGTGGCCTGAACACCACCGGCGTCGCGCCGTACAAGATGCGCGCCGACCGCGCCATCGACGAGGCCGAGTGGGTGCTTGGCATCGGCGGCATCGAGGTCGTTCACGGCGTCGAGATCGGCAAGGACCTGAGCTGGGCGGAGCTGGACGCAAAGCACGACGCGCTCTTCCTCGGCGTCGGCCTCGGCCCCGACACGCCGATGGGGCTGGAGGGCGAGGACCTTCCCGGCGTCTACGGCGCGGTCGACTGGATCGAGAAGATGAAGACGGGCCTGGTCGACCTCGACCACGTCGCCCACGCCGTCGTCATCGGCGGCGGCAACACGGCCGTCGACTGCGTGCGAGAGCTGGTCGGCCTGGGCGTGCCGGTCGTAACGATGGTCTACCGCCGCACCGAAGCCGAGATGCCCGGCTACAGCCACGAGTGGCGCGCCGCGGTCATCGACGGCGTCACCCCGCTGTGGCGCAGCCTGCCTACCGCCTGGGTTGGAGCCGACCGTCTCGAGCGGGTGCGTGTCACCGCGCTCGACGCGGCGTGCCGCCCACTGGACGACTCGGAGGAAGAGATCGACTGCGACCTCGCCCTGCTGGCCATCGGCCAGGCCAAGCTGCGCGACCTGGTCGCCGGTCTCGACGGCGTCTCCACCGACAGCAAGGGCCGCGTGGTCGTCGACGACGCCATGGCCACTGGTCGCGCTGGCGTCTACGCCGGTGGCGACTGCGTCAACGGCGGCAAGGAGGTCGTCAACGGCGCGGCCGATGGCAAGCTCGCCGCCCTGGGCATCCACGCCTGGCTATCGACGTCCAGCTGAGCGGCCGAGCGCGACGCGATGAAGCGCCGCGGCGACGCCCCGAACGGCAGCGAACCCGACCGTGACTGACCCCGACCGTGACCGACCCCGAGGAGCCGAAGATGGCCAAGAAGCCCGACCTGACCGCGAACTGCGCCGGCATCATCTCTCCCAACCCCTTCTGGCTGGCGTCGGCGCCACCGGCGAACTCCGGCGAGCAGGTGATGCGCGCCTTCGAGGCCGGCTGGGGCGGTGCCGTGTGGAAGACGCTCGGCCAGCCAATCCAGAACGTCAGCAGCCGCTTTGGGGCGGTCAGCTACGCCGGAAAGAACGCGATCGGCTTCAACAACATCGAGCTGATCACCGACCGACCGTTGGAGACCAACTTCCGCGAGATCGCCGAGGTCAAGAAGCGCTTTCCCAAGCACGCTGTGGTCGCCTCGCTGATGGTCGAGACTGAGAAGGAGTGGGAGGACATCATCGCCCGCTCGGTCGACGCCGGTTCGGACGGCCTGGAGCTGAACTTCGGCTGCCCGCACGGCATGTGCGAGCGCGGCATGGGGTCGGCGGTCGGCCAGGAGCCGCTGATCAACGAGCGCATCACCGGCTGGGCACGCAAGTACGCGGACAAGTACAGCCCCGGCCTGCCCGTGCTCATCAAGCTCACGCCCAACGTCGGCGACATCGTGCCACACGGCCTCGCGGCACAGCGGGGCGGCGCCAACGGCGTGTCGCTGATCAACACCATCAAGTCGATCATCGGCATCGACATCGACCGCTTCGTACCCGAGCCGCGGGTGGACGACATGTCAACCAACGGCGGCTACTGCGGCGCCGCCGTTCGGCCGATCGCCCTGCACATGGTCGCCGCGCTGGCCCGCGACCCGACCTTCCGCCTGCCGATCAGCGGCATCGGTGGGGTAACCTGCTGGCGCGACGCGGTCGAGTTCATGCTGCTCGGTTCCAACAACGTCCAGGTCTGCACCGAGGTGATGCTGCACGGCTACCGGATCGTCGAGGACATGATCGACGGCTTGGAGAACTGGATGGAGGACAAGGGCTTCGACAAGCTCGACGACTTCATCGGCAAGGCCGTGCCGGCCTACTCGGAGTGGGGCGACCTCGACATCAACTACGAGACCGTCGCCCGCATCGACGCGGACAAGTGCATCGGCTGCTACGACTGCGTCTCGGCTTGCCGCGACGGCGCGCACCAGTGCATCGAGCCGGCCAAGGAAGGCAAGCGCGTACCGATCGTCGACGAGGCCGAGTGCGTCGGCTGCAACCTGTGCCAGATCGTCTGCCCGGTACCC
>CALGHC010000636.1 GCA_937915965.1 uncultured Myxococcales bacterium | reverse complement strand
GCCATCGCGTCGACACGCACGAGCGACTCTCCTGGCCCTGGCAGGCGCTCAGCCGGCGGTGCGGGCGGCGGCGGCGAGGGCCGAGCGCCGCTGCCGATCTCAGCCAATCGAGCGGCGATCTCTGGGTCGCTCTCGACGGTCCACATGCAAGCTCGCAGCACGGGCCACGCCCGCACGAGGAGCTCGCCAACCGCGTCCACACTCAGCGCGCCGGACAGCGCTTCAGCGCGCGTCGCGCGCAAGGTCCACGCCCACGGCTGGGGCGACGCCGGGCTCGCGGCCTCGCCAAGCGCTTCCACGCTGGACTGGTCGTCAGCCTCGAACTCGCCGCCACCCGCCGCGACCAAGGCAGTCAGCGCGGCGCGACCGGCGTGCGCGGCGCGGTGGTCGAAGTTCGCCAAAGCGGGGAGGCGCAGGGCGAACTCGAGACCGTCGAGATCGATCCGTACGCCCACATGGATATGACCGTGCTCGGGTCGCGCCGCCTCGACAGCATGGTCCAGCCGCTCGAGCGCCGCGCGCAAGGCCGCCTCGCGGCACCACAACGCCCGGCAGTTGGCCGCCTTGTGCTGGTTGAAGAAGTTCGGATCGGGCCGGCTGGTCCAGCACTGCAGACCCGCCGCATCGAGACCGGCCCGATTCACCGCCTGCTCAAGCAAAGAGCGCAACCGCATCGCGACGCGTGTGCGTTCGAGGGTGTAGCGCTTCGAGGCGTGCTTGGACGGAAGCCAGGCGTCGAAATCCTGCGCCTGCCAGCCGTCAAAAGCCTCGTCGAAGAGTGCCACGTCAACGCTCCATGTCGGTCCACGCAGCTCCATACTTGGGGCGGAGACTACGCCGGCCGGTCCTACAGCTCGAAGGTGGTCAACCAGTGCCGGTAGGCGTCTCGCTTGCCCCGGATGACGTCGAAGTACAGCGCCTGCAGCTCGGTAGTCATCGGGCCGCGCCGCCCCTCACCAATTCTGCGACCGTCCACTTCGCGCACCGGGGTGACCTCGGCGGCCGTGCCCGTCATGAAGATCTCGTCGGCGCCGTACATCTCGTCGCGGCCGAATACCCGCTCGTCGACCCGGCAGCCCAGATCGTGAGCCAACGTGATGACGGTCGCGCGCGTGATGCCTGCGAGGATGTTCATGCCCAGCGGCGGCGTCACCAGCACGCCATCGATGACCATGAACAGGTTCTCGCCGGAGGCCTCGGTGACGTAGCCCTGATCGTTGAGCAGGATGGCCTCGTCGTAGCCGTGGGCGAGCGCCTCGCGCTTGGCGAGAATACCGTTCACGTAGCCGCCGGTGAGCTTGGCCTTGGACATGGCGCTGGCGAGACTCGGCCGGTTGTAGGAGGACACGCACGCCCGGATACCGCGCTCAAGACCCTCCGCGCCCAGGTAGGCGCCCCATTTCCAGGCGCTGACCATGGCGTGCACCGGGTTGTCGCGCGCGCCCACGCCCATCGACCCGGATCCGAGATAGACCACCGGCCGCAGGTAGCCCTCAGCCAGCCCGTTGAGCCGCAGCACCTCGATGCAGGCGTCGCACAGATCTTTGACGGTGAACGGCAGGTCCTCGGCGATCGTGACGATCCGGCAGCTGGTCACGAGCCGGCGGATGTGCTCCTCAAGACGGAAGACGGCCCCAGTGCCGGGGGCGATCTCGTAGGAGCGGATCCCTTCGAACGCGCCAAGACCGTAATGGAATGTGTGCGTCAGGTGCGAAAGGCGCGCGCCTTCGGCGTCCACGATCTCGCCGTTCAGCCAGATCCGAGCTTCGCTCTGCTGAGTCATCCCTTGGCCTCCACTTCCCTCATTGTCGCCCCGCGGCAACACAACCGCGCGGCGAATCATCACGCCAGACTGTTGCGCCCAGTCCGCCGCCTCAACCGGACGACCGGAGCGAGGCCGGCGGAGGGTAGCGCCTTGTGCCCGGGGCATCAATGCCGTACACGGCTGAAGAACGGCCCGATGGGCCCGCTTACGGTGTCTGGGAGCGGCGCCCCCGGCCCAGCGCAGGGTTACGGCCCTCGGGCGATGCAACCCGACCTTTGGAGGAGACATGACACGGTCTGTTCTGCAGAGCCGCCGCGCCGTCGTGATCCTGGCCGCCGGCCAGGGCAAGCGTATGAAGAGCAACCGACCCAAAGTCCTCCATGAGGTCCTCGGCGAGCCGATGCTGGCGCATGTTCTGCGCGCTGCCGACAGCCTCGGGCCAATGCGCATCGTCGTCGTGACGGGTCACGGTCGGGAGGCGGTCGAGGCGTGGCTCGCTGGCTGGACCTCGCGGGCGCCTGTGATCTCGGTCGAGCAGGTGGCACCCAAGGGCACGGGCCACGCTGTCGGCTTCGCCATGAGCCACATCGCCGACGCCGACGAGGTCGTCGTCCTCTATGGGGACAGCCCCCTGCAGACGCCAGCCACGCTCACGCGCCTGTGCGAGATGCGGGGTCAGCGGCCGCTGTCGCTGCTGGTGACTCGGGTCGCGGACCCCAGCGGCTACGGCCGGGTCTTGGTGGGCGAGGGCGACACGGCGCTGAAGATCGTCGAAGACAAGGACGCGAACGAAGCGGAACGTGAGGTCGATCTGATCAACGCAGGCATGATGGCAGTCGACCGCGCATTCCTCGCGAGCGGACTGAAGCGCCTGCGCCCCGACAACGCCCAGGGCGAGCTGTATCTGACTGATCTCGTTGGTCTCGCCGCGGACGATGGCAGCCCAGGGAACGCGTATGAGGCGCCGCCTGCCGAAACGCACGGCATCAACACCCTGGCTGAATGCGCACGCGCCACAGAGCTGCTACGCCAGCGCATCAATGGCGACTGGATGGCGGCAGGGGTGACCATCGTCGAGCCGGCTTCCGCCTGGATCGAGGCGACCGTGACCCTCGCCGCGGGCGCTCGGATCGGCTCGGCCTGCGAGCTGCGCGGTCGCACCACCGTAGCGGCCGGCGCGCGAATCGATCGCGGCGCGGTCGTCGTGGATTGCGAGATCGGCGAGAACGCGTGGTTGAAGCCTTACACTGTCGCATCCGACGCCCGCATCGGCGCCGAGGCCGCGGTCGGGCCGTTTGCCCATCTGCGGCCCGGGACCGTCCTCGATGCCCGCGTCAAGGTTGGCAACTTCGTCGAGACGAAGAAGGCGCACCTGCACGAGGGAGCCAAGGCGAGCCACTTGAGCTACATTGGCGACGCCGATATCGGTGCCGGAAGCAACATCGGCGCCGGAACAATCACCTGCAACTACGACGGTGTGAACAAGCACCGCACGGTGCTCGGTCGCGGCGTGTTCATCGGCAGTGATACCCAACTCGTCGCACCGGTGACAGTTGGCGAAGGCGCGTACGTAGCGGCGGGCACGACGGTGACCGGCGATGTACCCGCCGGTGCTCTGGCGGTGTCGCGCGCACCGCAGCGCAACATCGACGGCTGGGTCGCGCGCAAGCAGGCGAAGCAGGCCGCGGCACTGGTGGCCAAGGGGCGGTCGTGACCGACGAGCAAGGGCGATTGATAGCGACCGGCCACGGCCGCCGCGAAGCCAACAAAAGGAGAAGCAGCACATGTGCGGGATCATTGGCTACGTCGGCTCCGCCGAAGCGACGGAGATTCTTGTAGAGGGGCTGCGACGGCTGGAGTACCGCGGCTACGACTCGGCGGGGGTCGCAGTCGTACACGAAGGCGCGCTGCAGCTGCGGCGGGCCGTCGGCAAGCTGCGCAACCTCGATGACGTCCTGCGCGGCGCACCGCTGCCGGGGCAGGTTGGAATCGGCCACACCCGCTGGGCCACCCACGGCCGGCCGACCGAAGAGAACGCCCACCCACACATCGTCGGCCGTGTCGCGGTTGTCCACAACGGGATCATCGAGAACCACCTGGCACTTCGAGCCGAGCTTGAGAGCCTCGGTCATCGCTTCGCGAGCGAGACGGACACCGAGATCTTCAGCCACCTGATCTTCCGGGAACTTGAGGCCGGCCACGACCTCGTCGAGTCCGTCCGCGCCGCCCTCGCGCTTGTGCGCGGCGCCTACGCGCTCTGTGTTCTCGATGCTGAGCAGCCCGACCGAATCGTGGCTGCCAAGCAGCACAGCCCGCTCATCCTTGGCTTGGGCCAGGGCGAGCGCTTCTTCGCCAGCGACATCCCAGCCATCCTCAGCCACACCCGCGACGTGGTCTTCCTTGAGGACGGCGATCTCGCCGAGATCACCGCAGAGGGCCACCGCATCGTGCGCTGTGAGGACGGCGAGCCGGTCGAACGGCCGGCCACCCGCATCCAGTGGAGCGCTGTTGCGGCCGAGAAGGGCGGCTACAAGCACTTCATGCTCAAGGAGATCCACGAGCAACCACGGGCCATCACCGACACGATCCGCGGCCGGGTATCCCTGGAGCAGGGGATGGTCTTCCTCGATGAATTCGCCCTCAGCCGCCCCGACCTCGAGGCGATCAGCCGGATCGTTATCATCGCCTGCGGCACGTCGTGGCACGCCGCCTTGGTCGGCAAGCACTACCTCGAGGACGCGACTCGAATCCCGGTCGAGGTCGACCTCGCCAGCGAGTTTCGCTACCGCAACCCAATCGTTGGCCCCGACACGCTCTTGATCGCGATCTCACAGAGCGGCGAGACGGCAGACACACTCGCCGCCCTCGAGGAGGCGCGGCGGCGCGGCGGCCAGACAGCGGCGATCGTCAACGTCATCGGATCGAGCATCGCGCGCTGCGTGGACCGTGTGCTCTACACCCACGCCGGCCCCGAGATCGGCGTCGCCTCAACGAAGGCGTTCACCACCCAGATGGTCGCCTTGTACCTGTTGGCGGTCGGGATGGGCAGGACACTGGGTCGCGTCGACGAGGCGCGCGCCCGCGAGCTCCTGCTCGCTCTGACCGAAGTGCCCGGTGAGGTCGATCTCGCGATATCGATGAACGAGGACATCCGCGAGCTGGCGCATCAGTGGCACACGGCGTCGAGCGCCTTGTACCTGGGCCGCGGAATGCTCCACCCGATCGCCCTGGAGGGTGCGCTAAAACTGAAAGAGATCAGCTATGTGCACGCGGAGGGATACGCTGCAGGCGAGATGAAGCACGGGCCGATCGCGCTGATCGACGACCAAACGCCGACCGTGGTAGTCGCCCCCCGCGGCGCGAGCTACCAAAAGACTGCGAGCAATCTGCAGGAGATCCGTGCGCGCCACGGGCCGATCCTCGCGGTCGGTAACCACGACGATCTGGAGCTACGCAGCGTCGCAGACGGCTACTTGCCGATACCGGCATGCCACGAGTGGACGGCCCCGATCGTCGCTGTTGTGCCCCTGCAGCTGCTCGCGTACCACATCGCGGATCTCAAGGGCACCGACGTGGACCAGCCGCGCAACCTCGCCAAGAGTGTCACGGTGGAGTAGCCGCCGGGGGAGAAGGCGCGGCCAGCGAACGCGCGATACAGCCCGCTACCCGGCCGAGTCGGACTCCGACTCGCCATCGCCTTCGGGCTGGGTGGACGACGGGCTTCGGCGCGCGGCGCCCCGTTTCGAAGCGCCGGCCTCGCCGTCAACGTCGGCCGCCTGATCGCCGGTGGCACGGGCAACTGTTCGCTCTGTGAGCTTCTCGACAACGCGCTTCACCGTCGCCCGCGTCGCCGCGCGCAGCTTGCGCTCGTCCTCGTCAAGCTGTTCTGCGGTCGCGGGGGCGCGGTTGGCTACCTTGGGCTTGGCACTCGCCTTGACTTCGGATCGCAGCGTCCCGTCCTCGTTGGGCACGAAGCGCACCTCGGTGCGGATCTCGAAGGTGACGCTGGTGAGGATTTTGGCGATCTCATCACCCACATTGAGGTTTTCAAGGAAGTTGTGCATCTCGCGGCCGACCATCGAGACGGCCTCACGCTTGGTCGCGTCGACCTGGCTGGCGATGGTCTGGATCAGCTCGCGCGGGACGATGGCGCCCATCAAAGCGCGCACGCCGTCTTCGGTCGAGAAGACCGCCTGCACGCCGCTCACCACGGCCCTGCGGATCAGGTCGTTGAGGATGCCGCCCTCGCCGGGGCGCCCGTCGCCATCGCGGTCGCGCTTGTCACCACCAAAGACCATGCTGCCTCCAAAACGCCGACGACGTGCCTGCCAGAGCACAGCGACCAGCGTCGCCTGCCGCGTGCGGTGTGGCAAGAGGGGCTGACGAGCCGCGGCGCCGACGTCGATGCTTGCAGGGGAGTCGCGGAGCAACCGGCGGCGGAGGGACGTCCCGCCGCGTACGCGAACGTTCGCTTGCCTAGTGAGCTTCCTTCACGCTGCGATAGCGACCGCCCTGTGGCGCGATCGTCGCCTCACCAATTGCCAGCAGGTCGACCTTGCCGATGTGCTCTGACTTGCGATCGTAGGCCGGCAGGGTGTGGCGACCGCTGTCCATGCGGATCGCGTCGCATGGACAGGCCTCAACACAAAACCCGCAGTAGATGCATTTGAGCAGATCGATCTCGAATCGCTCGGGCATCTTCTCGATCGCGGTGTCCTCGTGCTCGACGGCCACGATGGTGATGCAGTTCGCGGGGCAAGCGGTCGAGCAGAGCATGCAGGCGACGCAACGAACCTGATCGTCGTCGCGCTTCATCAGCCGATGCCGACCGCGGAAACGATCGGGGTAGACCGGTCGCTGCTCGGGGTAGTGCACCGTCGGCGTGTCCCGCCTGCCGAAGAGGTTGCGAATGAACTGTCGGGTGACGACACCCACGCCCTTGGCCGCCTCAAAGACGTAGCTCTGTTCGACAAGGGTGGGCTCGAACCGGTTGACCAGCTTGGCCATGGTGTTGTCTCCGTCGCGTCCACGCGGCCGCCGGCTGCCCCAATGGGTAGCGGCGACGGCGCTCTCAGGCGCGGTCGATAATCATCAGCACGATGCCGGTCGCCAGCAGATTGACCAGCGCCGCAGGTAGCAGAATCTTCCAGCCAAGCTTCATGATCTGATCGTAGCGGAAACGCGGCAGCGTCCAGCGGATCGTGAACTGCACCCAGATCAGGAACAAGGTCTTCGCCAGGAACGCCGCGACCTGCAACGTCACGATCGCGGCGCCGCCGCCGTGCACACCCGGGATCTGCCAACCGCCCAAGAAGAGCGTCGTGCCGATGCAGCCGATGAGCACGATCTCAATGAACTCCGACAAAGCGAGGACGCCGAATCCCATCGCCGAGTACTCGGTCCAGTAGCCGGCCACCAGCTCGCTCTCGGCCTCGGCGACATCGAAGGGAGCGCGTTTGTTCTCGGCGATCGCGCACGTGAGGTAGAGCAGGAACGCGAAAGGCTGCAGGAAGATGCCCCACGCCGGCAGGAAGCCGAGCACCGTGCCCCCCTGCTGGACAACGATCTCCTGGAGATCGACCGAACCGTAGATCATGAAGACGCCGACCAGGGTCAGGCCGATCGCGACCTCGTAGGAGATCATCTGTGCTGCGATGCGCAGCCCGCCAAGCAGCGACCACTTGTTGTTGGACGCCCAGGCGCCCAGCGTCGCGCCGTACACGTTGAGCGAAGCGATCGCGAAGATGAAGAGCATGCCCAGGGCTGAGCCGGAGATCTGCAGGTCGCCGGGCCCGAACGGGATGACCGAGAACAGCACGAGCACCGGGACAAATGCGAACAGGGGCGCCAGCTTGAACATCACCGGGTTGGGCGTGTCAGGCGAAAAATCTTCCTTGAGCAGCATCTTGAGGCTGTCGGCGACGAGGTGGAACAGGCCGCCGAGCCGAAAGGTGCCGACGTTGGCGCGGTTGGGGCCAATGCGGTCTTGCACGACGGCGGAGTACTTGCGCTCCATCCAAGTCAGCAAGGCCGCGACCGGAAAGACGAAGACAAAGATGAAACCCACCATCTTGAGGATCGCGTAGAGCACGATATCGAGGATCGGGTTGCCGGTCATGGCAATGCCTCCAGGGTGCCGGTTCTAGCAACCGCGCCGCAGGGCGAAGGGCCGCTGGGCGGTCGGGTGGACGGGGTCTGGTTCCCAGCCGGAGGTGCCGTCGAGCTGATCGCGGCGCGGGGCCAGGTCTCCACCGTGGGTCAGCGGCCGGCCAAGGTCGCCAATCTCGGTGTAGTTGAGGTTTCGGAAGGCCTCTACCTCAGCGGCCAGACGTTCAAAGATGGACTCGGGTGCCAGGTCCGCGGCGAACGCCAGCTCGACCTGCAGACCGGCGCCAATGCGGGCCGCGACCTCGGCGGGAGTCATCGTCCCGGCCAAGGCGGTCAAGGGCGCGAGCAGGCGCTGGACGCGGCCATCGAAGCCGACCAGCGTGCCATCGCGGTGGTGCAACCCAGAGATGGGCACGACGACCTCGGCGGCCTCGCTGAACGGGCTGTCGACGTCGGAGAGGACCGCGAAACGCGGGTGGGCCGCCAGGGCCCCAACCAGCGCCTCGGCGGCGCCCACCTCGTTGTCGAGCAGCAGCACGGCGTGCAGCGAAGCGGCGTCACCGGCGAGCGCTGCGGCGTCACCGCATGGGCCGACGATCGCGTTGAGGATGGCCGCTGCGCCGGCCCCATTGCAGTCGCGGTCGTCGCGGCGCAGCAGGTCGTCGCCCTGCCATGGATCGCGGCCCACCAGATAGGGGCGCGCGCCGATCGCTGCGACCAGCTTGCCCCACGCGTACAAGTCCTCGTTGGTCAGCGAAGCCGACAAGGCAACGCCGATCTCACCGCCGAGCTCCGCCGCCTCGGCGCACCACACGGCCAAAGCGTCGACCGCCGCGGCCACCGTAGAATCGGTCTCGCCGTTGCGGGCGACCGGCGGCACGACGCGTGTACGCTGCCGCATCATGTCGCGGCCGTCGTCGCACATCCACCACTGGTTTACGTCGGGGTTGTAGCGCGGGATCATCCGCTCGGCGCGATTCTGGGTGCTGTCGAGGCGGCTTGAGCACAGCCGCGAGCAACCCGTGCAGACGCTGTTGCGCTTGTCGAGGAACCAAACCCGTCGCTTGAATCGGAATCCGCTGTCGGTCAGCGCTCCCACAGGGCAGATATCGACGACATTGAGGCTGTAGGGGTTCTCCAGCTGCCGCCCGGGGAAGGTCGAGATCTCACTGTGATCGCCGCGATCTTCGACGGTGAGCTCCGGCTGTTTGGCGACCTCCTCGCAGAACCGCACGCAGCGCGTGCAGATGATGCAGCGCTCCTTGTCGAGGACGACGCGCGGACCCAGATGGACGGCCTTCTCCTTGGCGACCTTGCTGTGGAACAGGCGCGAGGGCTTGGCTGACCAGGTCTGGAAGTGCTCCTGCAAGACGCACTCGCCGGCCTGGTCGCAGATCGGGCAGTCGACGGGGTGGTTGAGCAGGATGAACTCGAGCACGGCCTTCTGCGCGTCAACGGTGCGCTCCGAGCGGGTATGTACGACCATGCCCTCGCTGACCTGCGTGTAGCAGGCCGGCAGCGGCTTGGGCACCTTCTCGACCTCGACGAGGCACATGCGGCAGTTGGCGGGGATCGTCAGCCCGGGGTGGTAGCAGAACGTCGGGATCTCGATCCCGAGCTGCTTCGCCGCACGCAGTACGGTGGTGCCGGCGTCGACCTCGATGCTGCGTCCGTCGATTGTGACTTTCGCCATGGGGCATCCTTCTCGGGGTGCGCGATGCGCCGGGCTGTCGCCCGTCAGCAGCCGCGGCCTGCTCGGTCTAGCGATCGACCTCGCCGCCGATCATGTTCAGGGTGTCGAAGGTCGGGATGATGTCAGCCAGCATCCCACCGACGATCAGCTTCTTCATCGCGCCCATCGCGTAGAAGCAGGGGGCGCGCACGTGCACGCGCCAGGGACGGCCGTTGCCCTGGCTCACGCCGTAGAAACCGACCTCGCCGTTGCCGCCCTCGACCGCGTAGTAGGCCTCGCCGGCGGGAACCTGCTGGCCATCGATGATCAGCTTGAAGTGCGCGATCATGCCCTCGATGCTGTGGTAGACGGCTTCCTTGGGGGGCAGCACGACGCGCCAGTCGTCGATCTGGATCGGGCCGTCGGGGATCTGTGCGAAGACCTGCTCGATGATCCGATACGACTGGTCCATCTCTTCGAGACGGCACAGATAGCGATCGTAGTTGTCACCTGTCGCGCCGACGATGACGTCGAAGTCCAAGCGATCGTAGACCAGATACGGCTCGTGCTTGCGCAGATCCCAGTCGATGCCGGTGGAGCGCAGCATGATGCCGGCGCATCCCGTGGACGTCGCCTCTTCCTGGCTGAGGACGCCCGTTCCGATCATGCGGTCGTAGAAGATCCGGTTCTTGGTGAGCATCTTGTCGACACGAACGACCAGCTCCTTGACCTTCGTGATGGCAGCCGCGACCCGGCCGGCGTAGCCGTCGGGCAGGTCGCCAGTGAGGCCGCCGATGCGGGTGTACGACGTCGTCAGCCGCGCGCCGGTGAGTTCCTCGATGATCGGGTAGAGGACCTCGCGCGCCTCGACCGCGTAGAGGAACGGCGTCATGCCACCGAGCTCCAGCGCGCCCGCCGCGATCGACGTCAAGTGGTCGGTCAGCCGAGAGATCTCCGAGACAAGAACGCGGATGTACTGGCATCGCTCGGTTGGCGTGACCCCCAGCATCTTCTCAACGAGGCCGACGTAGCCGACGTTGTTGATCAATGGACTGACGTAGTTGAGACGGTCGGTGTACGGGATGACCTGCTGCCAGGTCCCAGCCTCGCACATCTTCTCGAATCCTCGGTGCAGGTAGCCGATGTCGATGTCGACGTCTTCGATGGTCTCCCCGTCGAGGGTGAGCAGGAACTTCACCGTGCCGTGCGTCGCCGGATGCGACGGGCCCATATTGATGATCATCCGCTCGCTGTGGAGCGAGTCCTCGGCGGGCAGCCGGGTGACGCGAGCGCGCGGCCGAGCGATGCCAGCGGCAGCGAGGGCGGGCGCCGTCAGGGAGGGGTTGGCGGACATGATTGAAGCGCTCCTTGGTCCCCTGGTGACCAGGTCGGCAGATGCGCGAGGCAACGGGCCGACAAATGGGTCAACGATGCGTCGGGTCGTTTGCGTAGTCGGTCAGGCCGGGCATCGACAGCCGCGGCTGGTAGCCCCGCTGGTGGTAGTCCTTTCGCAGGGGATGACCTTCGAACTCGGGGTACAGCAAGATGCGGCGGAGATCGGGGTGGTCGTCAAAGTTTATTCCATACATATCGTAAACTTCGCGCTCGCCCCAGTTCGCCGACTGCCACAGCGGAACCATCGAGGGCACGGTCAGATCGTCAGCGTCGAGCGCGACCTTGACGCGCAAGCGGTGACGCAGCGACAGCGATAGCAGGTGGTAGACCACCTCGAAGCGCGGCAGCGCGGCGGCGCGCTGATCGACCGGGTAGCCCAGAAAGTCGACCGCGGTGACGTCGATGAGCTGCTCCATGCGGCAACGCGCGTCGTCGCGGAGGAACCCCATCACCTCGAGGACCGCCGTCCGGCTGACGACCAGCGTCGCGTCGCCGGCGTGGTCGTGGCTGTCGATCACAGCGTCGCCGAAGCGCTCGCGGACCAACTCGATCAGGTTGTCGGACATGATGAACGCTCCTGCACGCGGTCGGTGCTGCGCTACCGGAGTGGGGCGCCGCCAGACTTCGTGGTGCGGCGCAGCGAACGGCCAGCGCTACTCCCAGTCGAGCGCGCCGCGTCTCCAGACGTAGGCAAGGCCGGCGGCGAGGATCCCCACGAAGACGAACATTTCAGTGAACGTCGACCAGCCGATGCCCGGCATGACGATCATCTCGCGGAACTGGGTTGCCCACGGGTACATGAACACCGCTTCGATGTCGAAGACGATGAAGAAGATTGCGACCAGGTAGAACTTCACCGCGAAGCGCTGGCGCGGCGAACCGATCGGATCAACGCCGCACTCAAAGGTCGATTGCTTGACCGCCGACGGTCGGATCGGACCCAGAATTCGATTGAGGAAGAGGATGACCAGTCCCATGCCAAGGGCTGTCGCGAGTACGACAAGGATCGGCAGGTAGCTCAATTGACTCTCAAGCATGATCTCGTCCAACCGCCCGTGGGCGGGGCTGGCGGCGGTCGCCCGTCATGCCCGACATCGCGCGCCATGCAAACAAGATCGCGCGCACGACCGCGAAATCCGGCCTGCGGTCTACCGCCCGAAGCCCCCGCCGTCAAGACGCGCGAGGGCCGCCGTGGCCGATCAAGCGTCGGCGGTGGCAGCGACCGGCGCTGCCATCGCAGGGACCGCACCTGTTTGTCCGCAATCTGGACCAGGGACGGTCCGCCGCTGAGCGATCCGGGGACGGGCGACCCCACGATCGATCGCAGCGCTCCCGTCCGCCATTGCACGGCCTGTGGCGACTGGCTAGTCTCGGCCAAGAGAGCCGTCCACCCGCCGACGCCCGCATCCGGCCGCGGCGGCGATCTGGCCCGTGGAGATGTGTCATGCTCCTCGAACGTCCCAAGCGCGATCCCTTCAAGATCAACGGAGTTGTCGTCGCGATCGTCGTCGACAACAAGGATCCTGAAGGCCACTACCGCGTCAAAGTGAAGTTCCCTTGGGTGTCTGAATCCGACGCGAAGTACACCAACGCCGTGGACAAGGAAGACTTCCGCTCGACGTGGTGCCGGATCACCAGCTTCATGGCCGGTTCGAAAGACGGCGCGGAACAGCGCGGCGCTTTCTTCCTGCCCGAGGTCGACGACGAGGTGCTGATCGCCTTCGAGCAAGGTGATGTACGTCGCCCCTTCGTCATCGGTTCGTTGTGG
>CALGHC010000635.1 GCA_937915965.1 uncultured Myxococcales bacterium | reverse complement strand
GGCGTTGGCGGGATCGAAGAAGTCTTGGCGATGGTGGCTGCCGAGCCGCTCACGACGGTACTCGCCGACGTTGAAGACGCGCAGTCGATAACCCATCCAGCTCAGGTAGCGTTCGATCTTGCGAGCGATGTAGGTCTTCCCGCGAGCCGGCAGACCGACCATCACCAGGGCGAGACGCGCACCGTCGAGACGAAAGGGGCCGCTCATGTTTCACCCGCCTCTTTGGCCGCGCCCGCGGGCACGTCTACGATTTTTCGAGATCGACGTCGCGTAGGGCCGACCAGGGCGAATCGGGATCATCGTCGGCCTCGGGCGGCGGATCCCAGGGTTGCCATGGTTCGTTCCAACGCGCGCACTCGCCGGTCGACGCATCCGGGCAGCCGGGCGCATACGGGAGCTCCAGCAGCAGGTATTCGACGCACAGACCCTGTAGATCGATGGCCACGTCATCGTGCTCGGAGAGCTCAGGATCGGCGTTGAAGGCCGCCTCCTCAGGCGTCAGATCACCCGCGTCGAGCGAGCCGGGCCGCATGAAGCGGTGCTCGAACGTCAGGTCGGCGACCAGCTCAAGAGGCTCGGCGCAGCGGCTGCAAGCGAAGGCGAAACGCCCCTGCACCCGCACCGTCGCCTCGACAACCTGTGAAGCGCGGCGCACATCGACGTGGACGGGGAAACCCTCGCCCATGGCAGTCCAGCCCCCGCCAAGGAGGCCGGCGCAGCAGTCGAGCGGAAGGACAGCGTCGCGTTCGACGCGCCGCTTGCGTTCGAGTTCGTCCAAAGTGATTCGAAGCGGCATGGTGATCTCGGGGTGCGGCCTGGGCTATTTCACGGCGGCAGCCCAGGGAGGCAGCGCAGCAAGCCAGCGCAGGGAGGCAGCGCAGGGAGGCAGCGCAGGGAGGCAGCGTAGAGAGGCTGCGGGTACGGTGTCAATCGGCGCCTAGCGGGCGATCAGCTCTATGGCCTTCGCCTTGAACACATTGGTCTTCTCGGCGTTGATTCCGATGAGGCGGGCCTGGATGACGCCCTTGCGATCGACGACGAAGGCGGTTGGCATGCCGCGCACCCCAAACCGACCCATCGAGACCGCCGTCTCGTCATAGGCGAGCGTGTACTTCAAATCGAGCGACTCGGCGAAGTCACGCGCCCGTTGTGCTTCGGTGTCGACGCCGATGGCGATGATCTGCAGGCCCTCGCCGCTGTGGGCGGCGAAGAACTCGTTGAGCGCTGGCAGTTCTCGTCGACATGGCCCGCACCACGAGGCGAAGAAGCTGATAATACTCACCTTCCCTTGCAGGTCGCGTTCGGTGAACTTGACACCATCGGCGGTGAGCGCCTCGAACGCGGGTGCCGGCGAGCCGATGTCCGCGGCGACGACATGCGCATCAACCGACGGGGTCGCTGCGCTCGGGCCGGCGACTAGCCGGTCCGCACAGCACCGGAATCCGGTCGTCGTGTTGCGGTAGCCCAGCCCAAATCGGCGGTAGCGCTCCATGCAGGTCGCCTTGGTGCCGTAGCGGTAGTCGGTGCCGGAGAGGAGACCATGCGACTCATCCTCGCCGGTCCACTCCGCGAGGTTTCCCGACAGGTCAAAGACGCCCGAGGGTGTGCGGCACTCTGGCATCGAGCCGGTTGGCTTGCTGGCGCCGTCCTCGCCAGCGTCGTCGTTGCAGCGCCCGCCCTCGTAGAACGGACCGTAGGGGAAGAGGTTTCCTTCGACCGCGTCGTCGGTGACGTCGTCGTCCTTGTCGTTGTCGATCGCTGCGGCGCCGGTGCACGCCGACACCCACTCCGACTCGCTGCACAGCCTCTTGCCGGCTGCCTCGCACGCCGCCTTCGCCTCGTACCAGCTCACCTCGGCAGGTCGGACCGACGCCACGCTTAGCGCCCGACCGCTGCTGTCGATGGTCGCCTCCCACGCGTCGATCCAGAAGGTGCCGTCGGCTCCCTGGACCGCGACCATCGGCTGATCAGGGGCGGCTACTTGATCGGGAATGACCGCAGCCTTGGGTTCGCGCGCCTGTTTGAGCGCAGCCGCGATGTAGTAGTCGACCACCTCGGTGGCAGCGACCCCGGCGAGCAGATGCCCGTTGACGTAGAGACGCGGTGTTCCAGCCAGCCGCGCGAACGCGCCCTGGGCGGTGTCGGTGCGCAGCTTGCGGGTCGGAGTCTTGTCTGCGTAGCACGGCTGCCACTTCGCCATGTCGACGCCCACGTCCTTGGCGATCTTGGCGAGGTTCTCGTCATTGAGCTGCAGGTTCTCGTCGTAGATGCGGTCGTGCAGGGGCCAGAACAACCCCTGGTCACCGGCGCAATCGGCGGCCTTGGCGGCGATGCACGCCTGCGGGTGCTGAGCGTCGCGGAAGATGGGATTGCAGGTGTTGTTCAGAGGGTAGTGCTTGAACACCCAGCGCACGTCGTCCTTGTACTTTTCCTTGAGCGGCTTGATGTTGCGAGTTAGCGCTCGGCAGTAGCCACATTCGAAGTCGGCGAACTCGATAACAGTCACCGGAGCGTCGCGCGGCCCTAGAATCCAGTCGTCTTCGGTCACCGGTACGTCGTAGAACGTCCTGCCTTTTTTGGTCACCCGTTCCGACCACGTGCCGGGCGGGCCACGCACGGTGCCGGCTGGATGGATCTGGCCAGCAGCACCGGGGGCAAGCGCGCCCTCCGCCGACACTGCGGCCGGCTCGTCCGCAACCGGAGCCTGCGCGGCTGCCGCGTCCGCTGCGGCGATGTCGGCTTGGGCGACAGCCAGACGCTCTGTCATCATCCCAGCGCGAACCTGATTGTAGACAGGCAGCGTAGCCGCAGCCGACACGGCGAAGACGGCAACAATCAGGCCGACCAGCGAGGGGATCGCCACGAAAGCGTGGAGCTGCGGCCAGCGCCCGCCGAGACGACGATAGCCAACCGCGGCGAGGACAGTCGTCGCGATGTTCACGGCGTACATACCGATACACCACACGCAGTACGCGCCGATGACGAAGCTGGAGATATACGC
>CALGHC010000634.1 GCA_937915965.1 uncultured Myxococcales bacterium | reverse complement strand
AGACGTCGGCCGTGCAGGGGTCACCGTCGTCCGCGCAGGCGGTTCCGGCTGGGGCGATGGGGTGGCTGCACGCGCCGGCGGCGCAGACATCGCTGGTGCACGCGTCGCCGTCGTCGGCGCACGCGCCGTCGGCGACCTTGTGGAGGCAACCGATCAGCGGGTCGCAGGTGTCCGCCGTGCACGGGTTGGCGTCGTCGCAATCGACCAGGTTGGCGCCCGTGCACGCTCCCGCGACGCAGACGTCCTGCTGACTGCAGACGCTGCCGTCTTCGCAGGGCCCACCGTTGAGCGAGACCTGCTTGCAGCTGCCGTCGGGGTTGCAGCTTCCCGCTGTGCAGGGGTTGCCGTCGTCGCAGAGCTGGTCATCGATCTGGCCGTCGCAGTCGTTGTCGACGCCGTCGCATAGCTCGATTCCGGGCGTCGGCGCGTCGCACGCCAGCGCGCCGGCGACACAGGCGGTGGCGACGCCCTCGCAGGAGCCAAAGCTGTTGGTGATCTCGCAGGGCATGCCGGCGACCTCGACCTCGTCGGTCTGGCCATCGCAGTCGTCGTCAACGCCGTTGCAGGACTCGCCGGCGGGGACCGCGGCGCTGCACGCGCTCAGACCCGTCGGGCCACAGTGGCGCTCGCCGCTACACACGCCAAAGAAGCTCTCGTAGCTGCAGGTCGTCGTGGCGGCCACCTGGACAGCCAGCGGGTTGCAGCCGCAGATGCCATCGCCCGGCATGCACTGCCACGCCGCCGCGCCCGTGCCGGGGTCCGTGGTCGCCTGGCAGCTGGTGCCGTTCGGACAGGTCGTTGGATCGGCCGGGTTGCACGAGACGCCGCAAAAGGAGCCGAGCGGGCCGAGGGGGACGCATAGGTTGCCGGTGCCGCCGGGGTGGTTGCACGCGGTCGCGTCGGTGCAGGGGTGGCACAGCCAGGTGTCGCGCGGGACGCACAGGAAGGCGGTGTCGCCTGGGCCAGTGGTCATCTCGTTGCAGGTCCAGCCGCTCGGGCAGGTGTCGACGCAGAGCTTGGCGCAGTGCTTGCCGTCCGCGCCCTGGATGCAGTAGCCAGCGTCACAGTCGCCGTTGCTCTCGCACAGGGCGCCGAAGGTGCCGGGCTCGGGGCCAACGTCGAAGGCCAGACCGTCGGCCAGACCATCGGCGTTTGGGTTCGCATCGTCGTCCGTCGCGGCGTCGGTCGGCGTCGCGGCGTCGCCGGAGGAGAGACCGGCGTCGTCTGAGCCATCGGTCGAGGCGTCGCTCAGGCCGCCAGCGCCGTCGCCAAAGCCGAACTGTGTTCCACCCGATCCGGGGTTGGCCGAGCCGCCAGGCGGGCTGCTGCACGCGATCAGGCCGACAAGGCAGAGGGTGGCGGAGGCCAAAAGACGGCGCGCGCCGAAGAAAGGAGGCGTGACCCGCCGGCCGGCAGCGGGACGATCGCGTGAGTCAGTGACGAGTGGCACGCAAACCTTGGCGCCCCCCCGTAGCGGACGCGAGTCGACAGGTCGTTGCGGATCGCAAGAGCAGGTCATGCCGGGGGTCTTCTCCTGAGGTGCCGGGGACAGACCGCCGGGGGACAACCGCCGCGAGACGGGACGGACGCTGCTGGCGTTGCGCCAGCGGGGACCGGCATGGCCTACGGCGTCACCAGCTCGGCGACATCTACGGTCAGGTCGGTGGCCGATCCAGCGCCCGCTGCGCCAAGCAGGTACTTGACCTCGAAGTTGCACTTGCCCACGGCCTTGCCTTTGACCTCGACCCAGCCCCACGTCGTCGTCGGTGAGTCGTTGGTGCGCGCGGTCTGCAGGGCGCCGACGGTACAGACGTCGGGCGTCTTCGTCGTCACCTCGACGTCGGCGCGCGCCTGGCAGACGACCTTGCCGGCCACAGACGGCCGCACCAAGAAGAAGACCGAGTGACCCACGCGGGCCATGCCGACGGGCTCGGCCAGCAAGGCGCCGTCGATGTCGCCCTGCTCAACCAGCTCAAGCTGAATCTGCCGGCTGTCGATGGTGCTCGCCATGGTCACGGTCTGCTTGGTCGCCGCGGTCTTGAGGCGGAAGTGCGCCTGATCCTTGGTGGCCGTGTCCAGGGTCAACCCCGCGGCCGGGGTGATCGTTATCGGATGATAGCCATAGCCGATGACCGGCTGGCCGTTGGTTCGCTCCATGTCGAACGGCACGAGCACGTCCTGGCCAACGAGGTAGCGCGCCGTCGGGTCCACAGTGCAGAAGTGCCGCATCTTGAGGACTTCGGGTACGCGAGCGAGCATGTTGACCGAATCGCTGACGGCCTCGCCGTTGGCCTTGGTTGCCTCGACGCTGATGAGCGCGCCACCGGCCGAGACCCCCTCTACGGTCAGGCTGTCGCCCGAGGTCGAGACGACCTGAAGGACGTTGGCGTCGTCGCTGCTGGCGCTCTTGACCGCGACCGGCAGGAGCGTGCCGACGGCGCGGGCGCGCAGGTCGAGGCGCGCACCGACGGCGATCGGCTTGTTGAAGTCCGCGATGTTGTCGTCTGCCGGATAGAGGAACTCGAGGTTGCCCTCGTTGCCGGTCAGGCGCGACTGGCAGGCGGCGGCGAGCGCGAAAGTGGCCACCAGGGCCGACAAGGCGAGGGCGCGAGCGGGGAGCGAACGCGCGGGCTTTTTGACGTGCTGCATGGGGATCCTCCGTGGGTGCGATACGTCCCGTCCTGTCCCTAAAGACGGCGCCAAAGTAGCCGATTCCGCTGCCGGGTCGCAAGCCGGTCGCTGTGTCGAGCGAATCTCGCCGCCTTCCTTCACTTCACGCGAGGCGAGTCACTTCACGCGAGGCGAGATCGATTGACGCCGCCGCGCGTCCGTAACAGGCGACGCCGTCCACGCCAGACGACGCACACCCTGGAGGTTCCGATGCGCTGCAAACGCCCACTGGCCGCGACAGCCGCCGCCCTGGCGCTGACACTGACGATTCTGACGCTCGCGCTGCCCGCCGTCGCGGCGGCCGCGCCGGGCGTGGTGCCGGTGGCTGGCAGGAACGCACACTTCATCGACATGAGCGTGACGGTGCTCAAGGGCCACGTTCAACGACCGCAGACGATCAACCTCTTCGGCCGAAGCCGCGCCATCTTCGACCCGCTCTTGCGCTTGAAGCGTTCGTTCATGCGCGACATCAGTCACACAGGGGCAGAGCGGGCGCTGAAGTAGGTTCGCCTACTGCCACTTGGACTCGCAGCCCGGCGTCGCCTTCGACGTGATCAACGACCACTCCCAACAGGGTATGACGCACGCTTTGCCGGTCGCCTGCCAGCGGGCGCCGCCTGCCGGGTCGCCGGGTGCCGCGGCAGCGAGGCACGCGTCGCCGCTCTGGTAGCAGGTCTCGACGGCGTCTTTGGCTGCACCGGGCTGGGCCAGGGGCCACTTGATCCGGCCCACGAGCCACAGATCGGACTGGCCGACGGCCGCCAGCTCGAGCGCCCCGACCTGGACACCGGCGACATAGACATCGACCCACGCCTTGGTCGATGCGGTCCCCTGCAGGTCAAATCCATGCACAGCCAGCGTGTAGGTGTCGGCGGCGGGCGCCTCGATCTGGACCGTCTCGACCGGGTTGGCGACGTCGCTCTCGACGACCAGCGGATCGTCTTTCGCCACGTCGATCGCCCCCCAGTCCGGGTTGGGGTTGTACCAGCAGGCGTCGTCGAGCTCGTCGTAGAAGGCGTCGGGCTGGCCGTCGCAGTCGAGATCGGGGCTGCCGTCGGCTTTGCTGTTGGCCAGGTGCAGGCTCAGGTCGGGGGTCTTGGCGCCCGCGGGCGCGTCCCAGACAAGGCGCGCGAAGAGGGCGGGCTTCCACTCGACGGTCTGGCAGGTCGGCTGGCACGAAGCGACGCCATTGGCGTCTGCGACGGCGAGACAGACGACGTAGGCGCCCGGCATGTCGAGTGGACCGAGGCTCGGCGCGGCGACGGCAGCCGACGGAACGAACGCCGCGGTCGCGCCGGCGGGCGCGGTGACGGTCCAGCTCCACGAGAGGATGGCCGCGCCCTGCCAGCCAGCCGAGCCGGCGGCGGAGAGCGACGTGGCCTTGGCGGTGGTCGAGGCGATGGAGAACGCCGCGGTCGCGCATGGCGCCGCTACGGTGTCGGCGGCCGAGTCCGTGCCTGCGCCTGAGTCGATCGCGGTATCGGTGACCGTAGCGGCGTCCAGGCCAGCGCTGGAGTCCGTCGCCGCGTCGGTGGCGGTGCCCGAGTCCGAGCCGGCGGCCGAGTCCGAGCCTGTCCCCGAGTCCGAGCCGACGCCCGAGTCCGAGCCTGTCCC
>CALGHC010000633.1 GCA_937915965.1 uncultured Myxococcales bacterium | reverse complement strand
CCCACTGCGTGGCGGCGTTCGCCGCCTGAGACCCGGAATCCGGAACCGCGCCCGCGCCGCGACACCTCCGTTTCGCGGCGCGGCACCATCGTGTACCCTCGCAGCCGACCCAAGCCCGCCGGGCGGCGCGAGTTCAGATGGACCCAAACTCTGTCGATGGCCGAGACAGCACGCTCCTGCGTGCCTCCGCTTCCGAGCGCGAGGCCGCCTCGCGCGATCTCTGCCTCGGCCACCAGATGGACTTCCTCGCTGGGGTCGCGCAGCCGGTTGCGGCGGGCGTCGTTCGCCCTGGGGACGTCGATGCCCTCGTCGAGGTGGTTCGGACGGCCGGCCGTGAGGGCCGCACTCTTGTGCCCCTGGGCGCCGGCAGTGGGGTCTGCGCCGCGGTCGCCGCGACCGAAAGCGACGTGGTCCTCGACCTCAAGGGGCTGCGCCACATCGAGGTCCTGGACCACAGCGGGGTGGTGCGCGCGGGGGCTGGCGCCATGGGCCGCCACGTCGAAGAGGCGTGCAATCGCGCTGGCTACACGATTGGCCACTTCCCCTCGTCGATCGCTTGCAGCACGGTGGGTGGCTGGGTCGCGGCGCGCGGGGCGGGCCAGCTGTCGAGCCGCTACGGTAAGATCGAGGACATCTGCGTGGGCGCGACCGCCGTGCGCGCCAACGGCGAGGTCGTGACCGCCTGGCGCGGCAGCCGCGAGCTGGCCGAATGGATCGGCTCGGAGGGCGCCCTGGCTGTGATCGCTGAGGTCTGGCTGACGATCCGACCCCTGCGCGAGGGCTGGACGCTGCGCGGCTTCATGGCCCGCGACCTCGCCGCAGCGCTGACCCTGTCGTGCCAACTGGTCCGCCAGCGGCCGGCGCCGTCGGTCTTGCGGGTATACGATCCGGTCGACAGCCGCATCGCGCTCAGCCACGGCGGCGGCGGCCTGGTTCGGCGGCTGCCCCTGCTGCTGGCTGCGCCCCGGCTCGCCCGCCTCGCCGCCGACGCCTTGATCGGCCGCTGCCTGGTCGTCGTCGGCTGGGAGGGCGATGGCCCCGCGCAGAAGTCGGCATGTAGCTCGGCTCTGGCGATCGCCGGGGTCTTGGGCGCGACCGATCTGGGCGTCGAGCCGGGCGACCAGTGGTTGGAGCGCCGCCACGACGTCTCGTTCAAGCAGATCCCCGTGCTGATCTCTGGCCACTTTGCCGACACGTTCGAGGTCGCCTGCCCGTGGAGCTGCGTCGTCGAGGTCTACCGGGCGGTTCGCGTCGCCGTCTCGCGCGAAGCGCTGTGCATGGCCCACTTCAGCCACGCGTGGAGCGAAGGCAGCGCGATCTACTTCACGATGGTCGGCAAGGCCGACGCCTGGCGGCGCACCTGGAGCCGGGCGCTGGCCGCCGCCGACGCGCATGGCGCGACGCTGAGTCACCACCATGGCATCGGGCGCCTCAAGGCCGGCATGCTGCCGCTTGAACTCGGCGGCCTGCACGCATTGCTGGTCGAGGCGAAGCGCGACTGGGATCCCCAGGCGATGCTCAACCCGGGTGTGCTCGGCCTGCCCTGCGAGCCGATCACGGCGGCGCCGCATCCCTGCCCGGCCGGCCTGGACACCGACAACGGCCTGTGGACTGGCGCGGTCGACACCGAACTCGGCCAGGTCGAACGCGTCGCTCGTCGCCAGGGCTGGACCCTGGGCGTGCCGGTCGAGGCGCCAGGCAACGTCCTGCACTGGCTGATGGGGGACCACATCTCGGCCCTATCGAGCCGCCTGGGCAGCGCCCGCGACCGCCTCGTCGCCGTCTGTGGTCAGCTCGCCGACGGCACGCCCTTTGCCAGCCGCGTCGCGCCGCGAACGGCGACCGGTCCCGGCTTGATCGCCCGTGTGCTCGATGGCGACCACCGCACGACCAGCGTGACCTTGCGCCTGGTGCGCCGGCCGCTTCGCTACATGCGTCTGCGCTACGAGGGCGCCGACGCCCGCGACCGCATGCGCCACCTGGCCGTCGGCGACGTCGACGTCTGGGCGAGC
>CALGHC010000632.1 GCA_937915965.1 uncultured Myxococcales bacterium | reverse complement strand
ACCCGACCGACCGGCGCGGCCGTCCGCTCGGCTCGCTGGACTTCATCGGCGTGCTAGCCGACCGCCACGGCGGCGGCGTCGGCGACCTGCTCAACCGTGCTGCCCTGGCCGCGATGGCCCGTGCCGGCGTCGCCCGGGCCACAGTCCGAACGATGGCGAGCAACTACCCCGCCCTCGGCGTCCTTCACAAACTCGGCGTCCGCATTGTCGCCGCCAACCTCCTGGTGCATCGATGGCTCAAATGAATCTGCGCGCAAATCCGCGAACCACTCCAGCGCCTGCGGCGTCGGCGCTCGGCGCTGCCCTGACCTGCGTCGCCCTTGTCCTGGTCGCCGTCGCGCCGAGTTCGGCCGCAGCGCTCGAGATCGTCGTCGGCAAGCCCTACGGCAGCCATCGGATCGGTCACACGGCGGTGGTCGTCCAGACCTTCGATGCCGACAAGGTGGCCGTGTACGACTTCGGCCGCTACGGCCGCACCTGGGGCCACCTCCGATTGCACGGCGAAGGCGTCATGCGGGTGTGGCGCGGGCGCCGTGCTGTCAATCGCTACTTCGAGAAGCAGACCTCGTACCGCGACTCGGTCGGCTACGTCATCGACGTCCCAGCGGCGATCGAGAAGCGCATCTTCAACTACTACGAGGCCATGCTGCCGACGGCGCGGTGGAAGAAGGACTACCCCATGCACACGCGCTATCGGCTCGCCAAGGACTATCACGGCGTCACCAACCAGTGTACGTCGATGGCCCTCGAGGGGCTCAAGACACAGGCACCGAGTTCACTTTGGGAGCCACTCCTCGACACCCGCTTCAACAAGGGTCAGGGATTCGACGAGCCCACCCGCGCCTACTTCTTCAAGGTGCAGCGTGAGCGCGGCGTAGCCGAGACGGTCGTCCCTCTCGACGTCATCGATGCGTTCGAGCACGCCCACAAGCGGAAGATCATGACGATCAAGCGGGTGAAGCAGTATCGATGTCGGCTGTGCCGGTAGCGACGTCGAGGGTCGAGGTTGACGCTGCCGAACTCGCCGCGGGATCCGAACTTCGCTTGTCCGAGCGCCCCCCTGCTCGCCCTCCCCGTCCTTTCTAGGCCTCGCCGTCACTGAAGAGCTCGACCATGCCGTCGGCATGAGGCACCTCGGCCTCGGTCGTGTCGACGTCGACTGGGGTCGCGGCCTCCATCATGCCAGCGACCTCTGCGAGCGCGGCGGCGATGCGCTGCTGGTCGGACTCGGGCATGCCGCCGAGGCGCTCGGCAAAACGCTCGTGCAGCGGCAGGGGCGTCACGGCAGCGATCCGCTCGCCCTCGGGCGTCAGGGCGATGGTCACCCGACGGCGATCTTTGTGCGTGCGCGAGCGGACCAGCAGGGCGCGCGCCTCGAGCCGGTCGACGATGCCGGTGATGGTCGCCGGGCTCAGCGAGACCGAGCGGGCGAGCTCGCCGGGCGACGACGCCCCGGTCCGTGCGAGGTTGCGCAGGCAGACGAGCTGAGGGCCGGTCAGCCGATGCCGGCTGGCCAGGACTCTGCTGTGCAGGTCGATCGCGCGGACGATGCGCCGCAGGGAGTGGAGGATCGACTCGTCAAAGGCGGTTGCCATGGGCGAAGACCACGCGCGCCGATGCACCGGCCACGCGGACTTACACCGCGGAGCGTGCGCCGAACTGGCGTAGCGGGGCGGTGGCGTGGGGCGACGGGCCTGGCGAACGAGTCACGGGGTCGTCGCCAGGAGGTTAACCCGTTGGGTCGTACTCTTCAACGTCGTCGTCTGCCAGGCCCGCCGCGGCCTATTTCACGCAGCCCGTCGTCACGTAGCCGTGGCAATCTTCCGCGCACGCCAGCTTCCCCTGCCAGCCGACCCCGACCACCGACGCGCAGGTCGCCTCGCCGAGGGCCGCGCCGTCGCAGGGCTCGACGCCCGGGTCGATCTCGCCGTTGCCGCACAGGCCGGTCTTGCACGCACCGGTGACGCAGACGCCGCCGTCGCCGCAGAGGGCGCCGCTGCCGGGCGCATGCAGGCACCCCTTGTCGGCTTCGCACCAGTCCACGGTACAAGGTTTGCCGTCGTCGCAGTCGGCCGCCTTCTTGCCCGCGCAGGCACCAGCGGTGACGCAGCCGCTGTGCCCCCAGGGCAGCACGCGCACGACGGTGGCGGAGCCAGTCCCAGAGTAGAGCCCGCCGAGCGCGTAGCCGCCG
>CALGHC010000631.1 GCA_937915965.1 uncultured Myxococcales bacterium | reverse complement strand
GGCGGGGCGCGGCATCGTGGCGGGGGCTGGACGAATGACGACGGGGACTCCAAGCGCCGCGCCGCGGCCGTACCTGCTCTTGCAGGCGCGCCTCGCTAGCGACACCATGCGGCAGCACGAAGAAGACTGCTTCCGTGAGCGTCTGGGTGTTGGAGACGGCGAGCTGCGCGTCATGAGCGCGCTTGACGCGGTGCCGACCCGGGCCGATCTCGACGCCTGTCGCGGCGTCGTCGTCGGCGGCTCGGGGGACTTCAGCGCGCTCGACGACCTCGAATGGATCCGCCGCCTCGTCGACTTCTGCCGCTACGAGCTGATCCTGTGCGGCAAGCCGGTCTTCGCCTCGTGTTTCGGTTTCCAGGTGTTGGTGTTGGCGCTCGGCGGCAAGATGATCCGCGATCCCGACCGCATGGAGATGGGCTCCTACGATATGCGCCTGAGCGCCGAGGCACTCGCTGACCCGGTCTTCGGTCGCCTGCCGCCGGTCTTCGTCGCACAGGTCGGCCACAAGGACCGCGCCGAGATGCTCCCCGATGGCGTGATCAACTACGCAGGCACTGAACTGTGCCCCTACCACGCCTTCCGTGTCGGCTCCTTGCCGGTCTGGGCGACCCAATTCCACCCCGAGCTCGACGAGGCCGGCCTGCGCCTGCGCTACCTGCGCTATCTCGACGGCTATCGCCCCGCCGGCGTGACCTGCGACGCGGACGACCCGTTCCTGCGCAACATCCGGCCCAGCCCCTTGGCGACGGCGTTGCTCGGTCACTTCGCCGACTTCGTCGCTGCACACGAGCCAGGCATGACGCGAGGCGCTGACGCCGCCGTCGCATCCGAGGGGGGGCGATGAGTCGCTTTCTGCTGCTGCAGGCGCGTGACCACGACGACCCGATGATCGCGCACGAACAGCAGCGATTCGCGGCGGCGCTCGGCGTCGATCCCGGCGAGCTGAGCGCGGTGAACCTCCTCGACCGCTTGCCGACAGCCGACGAGCTGATCAGCGGCGCGGTGCTCATCGGCGGTTCGGGCGACTACTCCGTCGTTCATCCGACCCCCTGGCTGCGCGCGGCGATCGATTGGTCGCGGGATGTGCTTGTCGACGCTGGCCGCCCCGTCTTTGCCTCGTGCTTCGGCTTGCAGATCCTCACCTGCGCGCTTGGCGGCGAGGTCATCTCAGATCCGGAGCGGCGCGAGGTCGGCACCTTCGAGATCGAGCGCAGCGCCGAGTCGGACGCGTGCCCCCTCTTCGGCACCTTGCCCCGTCGCTTCGCCGCCCAGGAGGGGCACAACGACCGGGTCTCGCGTCTGCCGCACGGGGTACGGCACCTGGCCCGCAGCGTCCTGGTCCAGCACCAGGCCTTCTCGCTGCCTGATCGGCCGATCTGGGCGACTCAGTTTCACCCAGAGCTGGACTTCGCCGCCAACCGAATGCGCTACGTGCGCTATATCGAGAAGTATGGCGGCGACATGGACGCCCTCGAAGACGACCCCGTCATCCAGACTCTCGGACCGTCGCCGCACGCGACGGCTTTGCTGCGGCGGTTCGGGACTACGTACGCGGTCTGACCTGGGTGCCGCTGCCGTGTCGCCTTGGCGTGGCCCCGGCGCGCCGGCCCCGTCAGTCCGGCAGCGCCCAGTCGATGGCGCCCTCGCCGCGTTCACGCAGGTGGGCATCGGTCCGCGCAGAGTGTTCGGCGGGGTCAAACCGGCGGGGTCAAACCGGCGGCGTGGCTGGCGGCGTGGCTGGCGGCCTGGCTGTGGGGGGCGTGGCCTCGGCAAGCCCCCCCTCTGCGCGGACTGCGCAGCGTCGCCGCGCAAAACAGGATCGTCAGCAGGCAGCACACGACCATGGTGGCGAAGACCGCAGCCCAGCCGAACTGGTCGGCGATCCAGCCGACCCCGGCGCCGGCGATGGCCGAGCCAAAGACGTAGCCAAAGAAGCCGGTGAAGCCCGCCGCTGTGCCGGCGGCCTTCTTGGGCACGAGGTCGAGGGCGTGCAGGCCGATCATCATGATGGGGCCGTAGACCAGGAAGCCGATGGCGATGAGCGCGGTGTAGTCGATCCACTTGGGCCCGTGCAGGTTGAGCCAGTAGACGACGACGAAGATCAGCGTCAGCCCCATGAAGAGCATCGTCGCCGGCGCCCGCTTGCCCTTGAAGACGCGGTCGGAGACCCAACCGCAGAGGATCGTGCCGGGGATGGCTGCGAACTCGTAGGCGCCGTAGGCCAGCGACGACTCCTGGAAGCTGTAGCCCTTGACGTTCTGGAGGTAGGTCGGGATCCAGTCGACCACGCCATACCGCACGAAATAGGCGAAGGCGTTGGCGATGGCGATCAGCCACAGGTGCGGGTTGTTGAGCACGTGGCCCAGGAAGATGTCGCGAAAGCCCAGCTCGCGCTCGTGGTCTTCGCTGTAATCCGGCGGGAAGTCGTCGCGGTGCGCTTCGATCGGCGGCAGACCGCAGGACTGCGGCGTGTCGCGCAGCAACAAGAAGACGATGACGCCCAGGACGGCGGCGACGGCCGCGTTGAAGCTGAACTTTGCGCCCCAGGTGCCAAAGAGGCCGACGCCAATGACGGCCAGCCAGGCGAGGCCGCCGCCACCGACGTTGTGGGCGACGTTCCACACCGACACCACGCGGCCGCGTTCGTTGGTGGAGAACCAGTGGACCATCGTCTTGCCGCACGGCGGCCAGCCCATGCCCTGCACCCAACCGTTGAGGGTCATCAGCGCGATCAGCAGCCACAGCGACTCGAAGACGATCGACTGCGTGCCCACGAACACCATGATCGCGCACGACAGGCCCAGGCCCAGCGGTAGGAAGTACTTTGGGTTGGAGCGGTCGGAGACCGACCCCATGACGAACTTGGACAGGCCGTAGGCGATCGACAGGCCGGTCATCGCCATGCCGAGCGCCGCCTTGGTGTAGTGCGGGTACTCTCTGAGAATGTCGGGGATGGCCAGGGCGAGGTTCTTGCGGACCAGGTAGAAGGCCGCGTAGCCCAGGAAGATGCCGGCGAACACCTGGAAGCGCAGGCGCCGGTAGGTCGGGTCGATCTGTGCGTCGGCCACGCGCGCGATATGGGGCGCGGGCTTGAGTGCACCGATCATCGCGATCAGGCCGACGGCGCCGATCACGGCGTGCCTTCGGCCGAGGCGCCATCCGAGCGGCTGCCCTCGTGCGGCTTGTTGAGGCGGATGCCGTAGATCTTGGATGACGCGGCTGGGAACCCGGCCGCCGGTACGTCGCGGATGCCCACCACCAGCCAACCCTGGCGGGCCGCGTAGGTCGCGATGCTCTCTGTCTGGTCGGCTGCGATGTGCTCGTCCGGGTTGACGATCAGCTTGAGGTCCGCGCTCGCCTCGATCATCTCCTTGTCGCCACGGCTGTTGCCGCCAACCAGCAGCGGCGCTGCCTGCACGAAGGTCTCGATGGCCTCGAGCTTGCCGTGGTCCTGGGGCACCGGCTCGACGATTCGCTCTGTAGTCACGCCTCCGTCGACGACGGATTTGACGCCGATGACGCGGGTGATCGGGATGTCGAAGGCGCGGCTGAGGAACTGCTGGTAGAGCGCCTCGGGCGACGCCGTGACGATCCAGACCTCGAAGCCGTTGGCCTGCAGGCGCGCGACGAGCTGGCGCATTGGCGGGTAGATCTTGTCGCTGTAGTCCTTCTCGAAACAGGCCTGGCCGAGCGCGCGGATCTCGTTGAGGCCCAAGCCGGCAAAGAAGCGCACGCGGTTCTGCACGTAGGCCAGCGAGACGTTGGATTGGCCCTTCATCGCCGCGATGACGTCCGGCTTGCGGTCGGGGTGGGCGGCTGCGTAGGCGTAAAGGCACTCGTCGGCGAGGTAGTGCGGGGTCTGGCCGACGGTCGTGCCGTCGCCGTCGAAGACCGCGACCTTGCGACCCGTGTGGGCAGCGGCGCGGCCGAAGAAGGCGTCGAGCTTGGC
>CALGHC010000630.1 GCA_937915965.1 uncultured Myxococcales bacterium | reverse complement strand
CCCGTCGACCGGAAGCAATCAATCATATCGACGACATGCGTGTCTTTCATGTGTTCGCGCGGGGTTGCGTGGCATGGAGAGGCAGGGCGTCCGTCCGCGCCATCTCGCCTCGTCGCGGCTGGCGCCAACGGAAGGATTCTCAGCCCGCGCGCGCCCGCCCTCAGACGACGCCTGGCCCGCGAGATTCATTGCGCGACCTGAACGAGCCCCTCCAGACGCAGCCCTTTGCGACTCGCTATATGGTTGATAAGTTTATGAAAAAAGAGATCTCAGTCCTCTCCGTCGCGCCTCTCCTGTTCACGCTGTTCACGGCGTGTGGCAGCGCAGATCCGCTGTACTCCGCGCAGGTGTTCTTCGAGCCCAACCCGCCGATCAGCGGCAAGAACGTCACAGTGACCGTCGAGGTCTCGAAGGTCACCGGCGGGCCGGTATCGGGCGCGACCGTCAGCGTCTCTGGCTCCGGCGCGGCCGGCGCGGTCGTCAAAGTCAGCCTCATCGCGACCGAGGTGTCCGGCACGTACGCGAGCGCAAGGGTCTTGTTCCCGGCGGACGGCGCCTACACACTGTCGCTGGTCGTACGCGGCGCGGACAGCGAGGAGACACTCACAGTCCCGGTCTCAGCGACGTGCGGTACGAACGGCGAAGAGGGCGCGCCGTGTTGTGAGCCGAACGCGTGCCTCGGCGGGCTGTCGTGCGTGTACGGGGTCTGCCGCAAGGACCTCATGGGCGACAGCGGGCCGTGTCACGACGGCGCCGGGTGTGCGAGCGGCGTCTGCAAGGAAGAAATCTGCGCGGCCGCAGCGTGCGATGATGGCGTCGAGAACGCGACCGAGACAGGCGTCGACTGTGGCGGCAAGTGCGACACGAAGTGCAAGCGGCTCGGTGGTTGCCAGGTCGACGCAGACTGCCTCAGCGGTGCTTGTGTGGGCGGTGTTTGTGGGCTTGGCCCAGGCGAGCTGTTGGGCCTGAACGACAAGACCGAGCCCGCCGAGATGGTCACGATCCTGCAAAACACGCTGTTCAATCCAGCAGACCTCGCGTTCAGCACGGAGAACTTGTCCGAGCTTTGGGTCGTGAACCCGCCGACCGACTCGTTCACCGTGATCTTCGACCCCGGCGAGAAGAACCAGTCCGTCGCTCAGATCAAGGACTACAGCCAGCACTTCATGGAGAACGTCATCGCGATCGACTTCTCGGACAACGGCACGATGGGCACGGTCGGCGAGAGCGACAACAGCTATGGCGGCCAGGCGCCGCCGAACGACTTCATGGGCCCGGTGCTGTGGCCGGCGGCCTATGCGCCCTACGCGAGCGTGACCAGCGCGGACTCGCTGCACTGGGACATGCTGCACAGCTCGCCGTTCGCGATGGGCATCGCCGCGATAACTGCCAACCAGTACTACGTGTTCAACGGGATGCACGGCACCATCGACAGGTACGACTTCAAGAAGCCGCACGTCCCCGGCGGCACGGACCACTTCGACGGCGTCAAGCGGCGCTACCAGGGCGTGCAGGTCAAGCGCGTCAAAGGCGTGCCGAGCCACCTGACCTACGACAAGAAGTCTGGCTGGCTGTACATCGCCGACACGGGCAACAAGCGCGTCTTGCGCATCGACGACTCGAGCTGCCAGCAAGGCAACGTGCTGCAGTCGTTCGGCGGAGACGGGATCCTGTACTTGTACTCGCCGCCGATCGTCGAGACGCTCGGCGAGACACCCGGCGACCTCTCTCAACCATCGGGCATCGCGATGCACGCCCACTCGCTGTACGTCGGTGACGCGGCGACCGGCAAGATTCATGCATACGACGTCAACGAGTCGGCCGCGCAAGGCACGTTCGGCACCCACGTGAAGACGTTCGACACGGGTCTGGCCGCCGGCAAGCTCGGCGGTATCGACGTCGGTCCCGACCAGCGCCTGTACCTCATCGATCGGGGCGGCAAGGTCCTTCGTCTCGATCCGTGACGTTGCGGCCATCAGCAAGGCCTACCGGGGCAGCGGCTGATGAAGGGTCGACGCACCGGCGACGAGGAAGGCCTGCCGGGTAGCGGCTAGCGCAGGGTCGACGCACCGGTGACGAGGCGACGAGGGAGGCGACGAGGTGGCTGGCACCCGGTACGGAGGTGCGCGTGCCCCGACCGTCGCTATTCCAACTTCTGGTCCTGGGCGCCGCCGGCCTCCTCGTCGTCGCCTGCGGTCCCACGAACGGCACCTCAGCCGTGGACGCCAACGTACCGGCCGTGACGGACACGGACGCCGCCGACGCCGCGCTTGGCAGCGATCTCGGCCCGCGCCGGCGAGGTGCCAGCCCCCGTGACCACCGCAGCCGGCGCCGAAACGCGCCATCTGCCGCCAGGCGCTACGGATCGACGCAGGTCAGGGTCGCGCCCCCGGCGAGCTCACACACGCCCTGTGACGCCCCGGAGAGCGTCGGTCCGCAGGCGGCGCCGGGCGCGGGCTCGCCTATCAGCTCCGCGTGGCAGCGGCCCTGTACGCAGACGGGCCAGGTACACGACGGCGGGACCACCGGACTGTAGCAGTCCTGCGACGACCAGCAGGGTCCCGACTCCTTCAGCGAGAACTGGCAGCGTCCGCTGTGGCACGCGCCCCCCGCGCACGCCGTGTCGTCCTTGGCTTGTGTGTGGTCGCAAGACCCGCCGTCCTTGCAGGCGTCCACGGTGCATGGATTGGCGTCGTCGCAGTCGGACGCTTCGAGGCACGAATCGGCTGGATCTGCCACGCACAGACCGGCAGCGCAGGTGCCAGCCAGGCAGGGGACCCCTTCGTCGGATAGCGCTTCGTAGACGCACACCTTGGCGCCGCCGACCGACTCGCACGAGGCCGCCGAGCAGCTCCCGGCGGCGAGCGGGCAGTCCGCTTCGGTGGCGCAGTCGCTGCAGCTGGCCCCCACGCAGAGCCCCTGATTGCCCAGGAGCGTCGCGCACTCGGCGCCATCGTTCGCGCCGCCGGGGCCGCCGCAGATGCCGGCCTTGCAGGTCGTGGCCTCGCTGCAAGCGTTGGCGTCGTCGCATGGGGTCGCGTCGGCGAGGTCGACGTGCTGGCACCCCTTGGCAGGGTCGCAGGTATCGGTCGTACAGCTCTGCGCGTCGTCACAGTCTTCGTCGCCGCTGCACAGGCCAGCTGCGGACGCGGCGCAGGTGCCCGCCTGGCAGGTCATGTCGACGCCACAGACCACACCGTCGGCACCAGCCGAGGCCGTGCAGCCCGTGTCTGCTTCACATGCATCCACCGTGCACGCGTTGCCATCGTCACAGACGGTCGCGGGACCTGGCTTGCAGGCTTTCGCGCTGCATTTGTCGCCGGTCGTGCATGCGTCGCCGTCGTCGCAGGCGGCCTTGCTGCCCTCGTGCAGGCAGCCGTCCATGACGCACAGGTCCTTGGTGCACGGGTTCTGGTCGTCGCACTGGGCGCCGAACACCTTGCAGGTGCCAGCCTTGCAGTCCTCGCCGCTGGTGCAGACATCACCGTCGTCACAGCTCGTTCCCTCGGCAACTGGATCCGAGTGGCAGCCCTTCTTCGGGTCGCAGGCGTCGTCTGTGCACGTGCTGCCGTCGTCGCAGCTGCCCGGCGACCCCGGCTTGCAGGCACCGTCGGCGCAGGTGTCGCCGTTGGTGCATTGGTCGCCGTCGCTGCACCACCCCGGCTGCGGCTCGGCGGCGCAGGCGCCCGCCTTGCAGATGTCCGCAGTGCACGGGTTGCCGTCGCTGGGGCACAGACTCGGCGAGCCCACGCACCCGCCGTCCTGGCAGTGGTCGTTGGTCGTGCATCCGTCGTCATCGTCGCAGTCGCCAAACGCGGCCACATGCTGGCAGCCGACGCCCACCTCGCAGAAGTCGTCTGTGCACCCCTTGCCGTCGTCGCAGTCCTCTGCCCCGGCCACGCAGGAGGCGCCATCGCACGTATCTGGCTCGGTGCACGGGTTGCCGTCTTCACAAGCGCCGCCGGTCGGCTGGGCGGTGCATCCCGACTCCGGGTCACAGGCATCCGTCGTGCATTCGTTGCCGTCGTCGCAAGCGAGCGCGGCGCCCGGCCCGCAGGACCCGCCCTGGCAGCTGTCGCCCTGCGTACAGGCGCTGCCGTCGTCGCAGGGCTGGTCGAGCGCCGTCTTGCCGGGACAACCCTCGGCCGGGGCGCACGCGCCGTCATTGGTACAAGGCTCGTCATCGTCGCAGGTGGTCACGGCCCCAGGCAGGCAGACGCCATCGCCGCACGCGTCGTCGACCGTGCAAGCGTTGTCGTCGCTGCAGGTCGCCTCGACGGGCAGATGAACGCAACCGCTGGCGACCTGGCAGGCGTCGGAGGTGCACACGCTGGCGTCGTCGCAGTCTAGCGGCTGGCCGCTGACGCAGTCGCCGTCATCACAGACGTCGCCGCCGCTACAGGCGTCACCGTCGTCACACGCCGCCGAGTTGGCCGAAAACGAGCAGTCGTCGCCCAAACAGGTGTCATCGGTGCATGGGTTCTGATCGTCGCAGACGGCCGCGCAAGCGGGCAGGGCGGCGTCGCCGGTCTGATCGGCCGTGCCTGCGTCGTCCTGTGTCGTCGAGCCGTCGACTGCCGCGCCATCCTCGGCGGCGGAGTCAGTCGGGTCGGTGTCCTCGGTCACGTCGGCGGCGCCGTCGTCCTCCGTGTCCCCGTTGCCGTCGGCCGTAGCGTCTCCGGTGGAGGGGTCGGCGGGGCCAGCGTCGTCGGGCACGTCCGCGGTGCCATCTTCTGTCGCGTCTCCGTTGCCGTCTCCGTTGCCGTCTCCGTTGCCGTCTCCGTTGCCGTCGCCGTCTCCGTTGCCGTCGCCCGCAGTGTCATCGCCGTCGGCGTCGGCGTCGCCGTCGCTGTCCGGAGGCAGGGTTGGCGCGTCGGCAGCGACGGTCGTGTCCAGACCTGCCTCGCCGTCGGCCGACGCATCGTCGGCAACCGGGCCCGCCTGGCCGTCGTCGTCGGTGCCACAGGACGCGGCGCCGCTCAGCACCACAAGGAGCCACATGCCGCTGCTGACGCGCGCTGCCTTGGCGATGCCCGTGCGGCACCCGAGCTTGCCCCTTGTCATGCGCCCTTCGTCGTCTGCGTCCAGTTCAGTCGGTCGCGGCCTGCGCGTGGTGTCATGGAGGCGCGATGGTACGTTTCAGCGGGTTGCGCGGCAATGGAAGATGGCGACGGTGAAGGCGCTTCCACCGGTCCCGCTCGATGCGCCCACCACCTACGGGTACGGGAACCCAGGGTTCATGTATTTCGGTGTGAGCCAGGGCCCGCCGCTCGCGTTCAGCTTGGCCTCCACCTTGCCATCCGGCCACGACACGGAACCGACCCACCAGAAGTCCTTGGTGGCGAGCTCCGTCGACGTCTCGAAGATCTTCTTTCCCGTGGCGAAGACGCGAACGGTCGCCGTCAAGGACGCCAGGTCGTGGTCGTCGACGCCATGGACGCCGATCGGGTAGGACTTGCCGACGACTGGCATGAGAAAACGCAGCGCTTCAGGGCCCCATCCGCCCGAGCTGTCCATCATCAGCTCGGGCCCGCTCCCCGCGCCGTTCCAATCCGGCTTGGGATTGAACCAGAACGCGTCGTACTTCTTGTCGAACCACGGGTCATTCGTGCCATCGCCGTCCACATCAACTCCTCCGTCTGCGTCGGGGTGGGCGAAGTGAAGGTCGAGGTCCGGGCCGTTGCCGACGCCGCCCGTGTCGTGATCCAGCTCGCCGGCGGCGTCCCAGACGACCTCGACGTAGAGCGCAACGTTTGGCGTCGCTTCGAAGGTCCAATTTGAGGACGCCTGATTGCCGCCGTCATCCTCCACTGTGAGTTGGAACAGGTAGGCGCCAACGACGTTCGCCGCGAATGTCGGATTGGGAAACGCTGAATCCGGCATGAACGTCGACCAGGAACCAGAGGGCTGCGTCACGGACCACTGGAACTTCACCAGCTTTGCGCCTGACCGACCATACGACTCGTCGCCCTTGAGGTGCAGAAGGCTGCCGGGCGAGCCCTTGCTCTTCTCTTTGGCTGTGAGGATGGCGACGGGGATCGGGGCGGCCAGGGCCTTGCCTTGGAGGAACACCAGACGCTCAATTGGCTCGACCTCAGGCGCATCACTCCGACCAATTGTGAGAACCACCGTCGCGGTGTCGGCAGGGGCGCCGACCGCTTGCGGTTCGTACCGCAGCATCAGAATGGCCGTCTCTTCGGTCCCCGCGGCAGTTGGCGCGCCGGGCTCGATTGAGAACGCCTCCGAGCTGTCCTCGTCGAGGTGGGCCTCCAGCGTCAATTCCTGATCATCGCAGGCCTTGATGCCAACTGGGCGCAGTGCGCTGTGACCGATTGCCACGGCACCGAAGACGAGAGTATTTGTCGGCAGGATCTCGACGCAGGGTGGGGTGGGCGGGGGAATCGCCTTGCAGGCACCCTCGCCGCTGCAGTAGTCGCCGGCCCCACAGGAGCCGCAGCTCCCGCCGCAGCCATCGTCTCCGCACTCGTGTCCCACACACGCCGGCTGACACGCGGTGAGCTGCTGCCAGATGGGCATACAGAACTTGCAAGTGTCGCACCAACCCTGGGTCAGCGTGTGGGTCCCGTCACTGCCAACGCACTTGATCGATTCATTGAAGGCAAGACTGCAGATCGTATCGCAATCTTCGACGCACCAGCCGTAGAGGTCGACCTCCGCGACGCAAGTCAGCGCGGGATCGCTTGGCTGCGCTTCATCGCCGCCGCCTTGTGCAGGTCCCTGAGCGCAGGCGGCTGCAACGGCACTTGCAGCGACCAGGGCGATCCGCCATCGCAGATGGGGACTACGGTGAGGATGGGCGCAACGGTTCGTCGGGCAGTCCTGTCGCGCGGCATCAGCGGCCATGTTGGTTCTCCTTGGGAGCTCATCGCGTCTCCGCACAACGTTCCAGCCACCTCGTTGGCCGCAACCTTGCCACCGCAGAGCGATGCCGCACAAGGTGCCAGCCACCTCGTTGGGTTGGCGGCGATTGACTCCGAGGCCAGGAAACACGTGAGTTGCCCGCGGCGAACACTTCCGCCTACCATCACGGTTCGCAAGTGAGGTGAAACCGTGCAGCAATTCTCCGAGAATCTCGCTCCCCCGCTCCGAAGCATCGGGGTGGTGATGGCGGTCGTGTTTGCCGTCCTGGGTCTCGTCGCCGGCTCATGTGCGGAGGCTTTCCCGGTCGCTGGTGACGCCGGCGGACCGGGCGGTGACGTTGCACTGGGCGACGCGCTGGCTGCGGACGGTGGCTTGGTCGACTCGGCGGCCGCGGACAGCGTCCAGGTGCCGCCGTACGACGCCGGCGCACGCCCGGTCGGTTGCCCGGAGGGGGCGGACGTGAGCTCCTCAGGGACGATGCCGTCGCCGGACGCTTGCGACCTGGCCGCGCCACCCTGGTGGCCCGATGCCGCCACTCCTGCGGCGACCCTGCAGGTCGAGGCAGGCGTGCTGGACCCCGAGACGGGTGTGTTCGCGTCGCTCCACGATGGCCAATGGGCGCCGATCCACTGGGGCATGCGCCAGGGCGCGGGCTTCTGGACGGCGCTTCGTGTGCACCTGCCGGGCGAGACGGCCGCGAAGGTCAGGATGCAGCTCTACGTGCCCGGACTGATCGAGTGCGCGGTAGTCGGCACCACGATCCCGGTCGCGTACTTCGACGCGGTACCGGGCGAGCCGGGTGTCTACCAGTACGGCAGCAGCCCCGGGCTGCCCGGTGCGTGCATTCTGCTCGCCTTCTCGCCCGCCGACGTCAACGCGCTCTGCGACAATTGGATGACCGTCCATGCCGCCGTGCGCGTGCCCGACACCGACCTGTGGGGCGAGGACGTGCACGTCGTGCGCCTCTACATCGAGGACCAGGGACCGTAATGGCGTCGGGGTGTCGCGGCGCGCCGACGAGGCGCGCCGACCAGGTGCCAGCCACCTCGTTGGGTCCGCCGGCTCACCTCCGCCCTAATCCTGCGCGATGTCCCACTTGACCCGCTGCCACGACGCGCGCAGCGCCGCTGCGTCCGCGCTCACCGCCTTGCCGCTCGCCTCGTTGCCGTCAAGGAAGCCGACGAAGTCCAGCTGGCGGTCGCTCTTGTCGGCCTCGGCATCGAACACGCGGACGATCTCGTTCGCCGGCAGCGTGGCCCGGCCGGCCACCAGGACCAGCGGGATGTGCAGGCCTGGGCCGCCTTCAGTCTCGGGTGCGTAGGACTTCCAGACCAGCTCGGTGCACACCAGGCTCGCGTCTGAGCGGAAGTCGAAGTCGAAGTCATACGGTCGGCCCTGCAAGCCGAACGCCCGCACGATAGCCCGCGCCTTGATGACCGCTGACACCCGGGGACGCAGCACCGCGAGATAGTCGACCAGGAAGGCGTGTTCGGAGGCGGTGAACGAGACGCCCTCGCTGATCGACTCGATCACGCGAATCGGGCCGTGACCGGTGAAGTCCTTGCCGCTGACGTACGCCTTCCACGCCCGCGGGTGAACCGCCGCCAGGTGGGCCGTCAGGGTCGGTTGATGAGGGGCCAGCGACTGCACCCAGGCGCGGACCTCTGGGTCCTTGTCCAAGGCGGCGGCGAGCTCTCGCGGCGTGCCGAGGTACAGCTCGGCGTGTGGCCAGAAGCCGGGCAGGCCCAGGTTGGAGAGGTACCAGTTCTGGCGCGCGAGGACGATGTCGCCGGGCTGCATCTGCGCCAGCAGCGCGGGCAACTGGCTCGCCTGGACGTGGTGTTTGCCGACCCGTCGCACGCGGGTGTCGCCCATCCACTCGGCGATGCCCTTCTGCACTGGCATCACGCCGCGCATCGTCCAGTCCCGCAAGATGTCGAGTCCGTTCTTGAAGAAGAGGCTACCGGCGTTGCGGAAGAGGCTGTCCCGGGCCGACTTCGACCACAACGGCATCGCCGCCATCGCCGCGCGTGATTGGGCATCGCGGCCGACGCCATGGCGCTTCAGGAGCGTCTTCGCGACGGTCAGATAGGCGTCGCCGGTGAGCAGCTGGGTCGAGGTCGCGACGTGCACCACCTTGAGCTTGAACTGTGCGAAGGCGCCAGCGGGGACGCCGAAGGCCGCGTCTGGCTCGTCTAGCAGCAGCTCGAGAGCCGGCTTGGCGGTCGTCAAAGCGGCGAACTGGCCGCCAAAGGCCAGCTCGGCGGTGAGCGCGTGGTGGGTCACGACGAACCCCCAGGCGTGGCGCGGCCCCGTCGCCGGCTCGCCGAGGAAGGCCCACCACCGCTGCCGTACGGTCTCGATCGCGACGATGTAGTCGAAGATCGCCCCCCACGCGGACTTGACCAGCCGCTTCTCGGCCGGCGTCAGGGTCTCGCCGTCGGGACGGTCGAACAGCCCACGGTGGCCACGCAGGTCGCCCAGGACCCGGGCGAGGCCGTCGGCGAGGCGGCGGGTGAGGCGCAGGTCGGCGCGGGCCGCCGCGACCAGGGCGGCGTCGGTCAGCGCGAACGGGTCGTCGCCGGTGGCTGAGACGGCGGCCGGCAGTGGCACGGCGGCGTGAGCCGGCGCCGCCGCTGCTGTAAGCCCAACGAAGAGCGCCACGGAGAGCGCCGAAGCGACAGCCGCCGCCGCCAATCGATGGAGGCCGGCGCGGCGGCCAGCGCCACCGACGCCGCGCGACCGGCGTGGCCCGAGGGCTCGCTGTGCGTCCGCATTGAGGTTCATCTGCCGCTCCTTGGAGGATCGCCGGGCTCGTCGTATCGCTTGCCGGGACCGCGCGGCACGATGCACCGCTTCGCGGATCGCGACAAGGTCGCATCTGGCAGGCGACGAGGTGCCAGCCATGTCGTTGGGGCCGCCCGCGCCTAGCCCTGGCTCCGCACCGACGCCATCACGTTCTTGAACGCCCCATAGGCGCTGGCCAGCTTCTTGTCATAGGCGTTGGCCGCGTAGCCCGCGCCGTTGTAAAGCCGGGCGAATGTCGGCCAGTCCTTGGTTCGGGCGGCTCGGGTCAGCGCGGTCGAGGTGCGGATGAACTCGAACATGCCGACAAGTTGGGACTTCTCGCCGGCAACGAAGTTCGCGTACATCTCCATCGCGTTGCCGTAGCCAATACGCTCGGCGTTGAAACCCATAATCTGCGCGGCGCCCATGCTGATCGAGTCGTGGGCGGCCTCCGGATCGAGCGCTTTGGCACGCTCGAACGCCGCATACTCGTCGGCCTGATTGCCCGTATGTTGCACGGACACCCACTTGCCTGTGAACTGCTGGAAGATGTGCGCCTCGAAGCGAATCACCATCGCCCCGTTGCGAAAGCCGCTGCCGCCGCTCTCGACGTACATCACCGCGCCGCCCACCTCAGGCTCCATGCCCAGCCGGGCTGCCTCAGCGCTGATCAGCTTGCCCTTGGTGTTGTACAGCTCGGCCAGAGCTCGCTCGAGTGACGTCGTTCCGACCGCCAGTTTGCCGCCGGGGGCCATGCCCTCGTCCCCAGCGGGGCCATGCTGCGGCGTCGCAGGCGTCGTTCGCGGCCCGTCGTTCGCCGGCGTGGGCGTCGTCGGTGTCGCGGCTGGCGGGGCGAGGCCTTCGCGCAACATCAGCACCTGACCGACCGAGACCGCGTTCGGGTTGGCGACCGTCGCGCGGTTCCACTGCCACAGGTCACGCCAGCGGGCGGCGCTGCCCAGCATCCGCGCGGCGATGCCGCTGAGGGTGTCGCCGG
>CALGHC010000629.1 GCA_937915965.1 uncultured Myxococcales bacterium | reverse complement strand
CTACACGTTGACGTTCCGCCTCTACACCGCCGTTGACGCCGTCGACGCCGCCTGGGAGGAGATCCAGGTCGCTGTCCCGGTCGAGTTCGGCGGTTTCTCAGTCCAGATGGGCGCGCAGACGAAGAAGAATCCTCTGCCCGATGCGCTCTTCGTCGACAGCGACGCGGTCTGGATCGGGGTGCAGGTCGAGGCGGAGGCCGAGCTGCCGCGCCAGGAGCTCGGCCACGTGCCCTACGCGTGGCGTGCGCAGTACGCCGTGCAGCTGACCGGACCGCTTGACGGCAAGCAGATCGCCACTGCGTCAGTGCCGCAGAGCGCCCTCGACTTCTCGTTCGCGTCCTCCGACCAGAAGAACGGCCCGGCCCTCGGGCTGAAATGCACCGGCTGCGTCACGGCCGACCACCTCGACGCCGCCGTTCTCGCCCCCTATGCGCTGGCTGCCACCGTGCCCACTCTTCTTGGCGACAACACGCTCGCTGGCAAGAACACATTCACCGGCGACGCCACCTTCCAGGGAGCGGTCTCGCTCGCTGGTGGGGCCGGTATCGGCAAGGCGAAGGCCCAGGGGTGCTCCCTCGATATCGGGACCGACGCCGGCGAGCTGTGCGTCGATGGGGCGCCGGCGCTGGTCGTTCGCTTCGCCAGTGACGAGGCCGAGATGGACAAGGTGGCTACCGACGGCCAGATCGTCTACCGAAAGGACAGCGGCGATGCCTTCCTGTACCGAAAGGGCCTGTGGCGCCGCTTGCTCGTCGAGGCGGTCTGCGGCGATCAGGCCGTCGACGTCCCCGAGCAGTGCGACGACGGCAACAAAGAGGACGGCGACGCCTGCACGACCGCATGCAAGCTCAACATCTGCGGCGACGGTTTCGTCTACACGGGCAAGGAGGCTTGCGACGACGGCAACGACGACACCACTGACGCGTGCGTCAAGTGCGCGTTGGCGAAGTGCGGTGACGGCGCTGTCCAGCAGGGCGTCGAGACCTGTGACGGCAGCAACGTCGGCAGCGCGACCTGCACGACCGAACTCGGTCCCGACTGGAGCGGCCCGCTCACCTGCAAGCCTGACTGCAAGGGCTTCGACGCCGGCGCGTGCACGGGGCCGCCCGGCAGCGCCGACAACCCAGCGACGAGCTGCAAGGTCCTGCGCGACCTGGGGCAGACAAAGAGCGGCGTGTACTGGGTCAAGGGCGCCGCCAACGCGGCCATCGAGGTCTTCTGCGAGATGGCCTACGACGGTGGCGGCTGGACCTTGGTTTTGCACAGCTGGGCGTCGGGCAAGTTCCCCGCGCAGCCCGAGTACGCGCAGTCCATGGCCGACTGGGTCAGCAAGGGCATCGGCTCGGCGGCGGGATTCAGCGGCAAGACCGGCGACAACTACTACTTCATGCCGCTGGCACACTGGAAGGTGCTCGGTGGCCCGGCGACGCAGCTGCGCTTCGAGGGCGACACGAGCCCGGCCGCGGCGATCATCAACGACTTCGAGATGAACGCCAAATACGGCCTCGATGGCAGCAACGAGGCCGAGGTCGCCGCGCAGATGTGCGGTGGAACCAGCAACTGCTTCATCACCGCGCCGGGCTTTTCCGCCAAGGACGCCGACAACGACAGCCACAGCGGCGCATGCATCGACTCATACAGCGACGTTGGCTGGTGGTACGCCGAGTGCTACCACTACAACGCCCACCAGACTGGCCCGCCGAACCAGAGCCATTATTCGTCCTTCTGCACGAAGGATCCGAATTCCAAGCACTGGACCTGGTGGCTGCGGTAGCGATTCGCTTCGGCCTGGATGCGGCTGCCCGCAAGGCGCCAGCCAGCAAGGCGCCGGCCAGCAAGGCGCCGGCCAGCATGGCGCCAGCCAGCAATCGGCTCGCGCCGTTTGACACGCGCCCCCATTTCGCGGCAATGCCGACCGCGGCGCTCACCGCCCGATCAGGCCCGCCGTCATGCGCACCGACGCCTACACCGATCCATCGACGCTCGACGCCCGCACCGACGCGTGGCTCGCGACGATCCGCGCCCAGACGGCGCCACGCGCCCACCTTCGCCTCGACGTCGACCGGTGCGTCTTGATCGTGGTCGACATGCTTCGCTACTTCGTCGCGCCGCAGGGACGCTGCTTCCTGCCCGCTGCGCCAGCGATCGTCCCTCGCGTCGCCTCTCTCGTCGGCCACTGGCGCGATCACGGCGCTCCGGTCGTCTTCACCCGCCACGGCCACACCGGCGCGGACGACC
>CALGHC010000628.1 GCA_937915965.1 uncultured Myxococcales bacterium | reverse complement strand
GAAGCGGATCTTCCTTCGAGGTCAACCAGGCGGCGAGCCAGCCGCGCGCGCCGCCCCGACCGGCGGCAAGCCAGAGCCCCGCCGGCAGCAGCGCCGCGCAGACGACGTGGCAGTCGATCGCCGCCGCCGACCACAGACCCAACCAGGCAGCGTCGCGCAAGCGGCCCTGTCGACCAAGACGGAGGGCAAAGAGGGCCGCCAGCACGACCATCGCCGGCGTCCAGATGACGTTCCAGATGACATCGCGATCACTCAGCCAGGCCTGCAGCGCCACCGCGCCGGTAGCGAGCGCCAAGGCGCGACTCATCGGCAAGCTCGCCGCGACCAGGCCGATCGCCGCCGCCAGCGCAATCGTCGCCAGCCACCAGGGCCATTTGATGTCCACCTTGGTCGCGACCGTCATCCACAGCAGCTGGTTCCACAATCCGCCATTGTGCAAACGATGCGCCGACGTCTGCAGCCCGCCAAGCGTGCAGTGGTCGGCGACTTCACAGGCTCGGATCTTCGCAAGGTCACGTCCGCTGTCGTAAGTCGCCGCCGGCCCGCGCAGCGCCCCGATAAGCAGCATCGAAGCCCAAAGCGAGGCCGCCAGCCCCGACCGCAGACGCAACCAACGCCGCGACGCGACCGTCGCCGGCCCGCCCCGCATCTCGTCGTCGTGAACCGCTTCTCGCAAGATCTCGTCCCGGTAGTAGCGACCGATGGCCAGCCGCCAAACCAGCCTCTTCATCGCATACCCTCGGCCTTCAATCCACCACCGACGCGACTAGAAGGTCCCACTCAGGCGCCGCACCTTCTCCGCCGTCTGCCGCGTCAACCGATCCGCGAGCACCTGCGAAAACGCCCACAGAATCTTGAACGCGGTACCCAGGTCCCGCTGACTGAGGTCGTAAAAATCATCCCTGCTCATGCGCAGCAGCGTCGTGTCCCGCGCCGCCCGGACCGTCGCCGAACGCGCAGCACCCCGCAGCAGCGCGACCTCTCCAAAATGACTCCCCGCCTGCACGCTGCCCACCTTGATGCCATCGACCAGCACATTGACGGCCCCGTCCAACACAACAAACAGGTCCTGATCCTCCTGGCCTTGTTCGACGACGACGGTCCCCGCCGCGACCTTGACCTCCTCAAGGTAGCGCAGCACCTGCATCAGCTCGTCCTCACTGAGGTGGTGGCAAAACGAGACCTTGCGCAGCATCGGCAGCTTCTCGCGCCAGTCGGTCTCGGTCGGCGCCGCCGGCGCGCTCGCCTCAGCGGTCTGGCCCACCGCGCTCCGGATGCGCACGACCACGACGGTCACGTTGTCACCACCGCCGCCTTCGTTGGCTGCATCGACGAGGCGTCGCGCCGCGTCCTTGCCACCATGCCCCAGGAGCGTCTTGCGGACCGTCGCCTCGGCGGCGTATCCAGTCAGGCCGTCGCTACACAGCAAGAAGACATCACCGGGGGCCACGTCGATGCGCAGCAGATCGACCTCGACGGTGGCCTTGCCGCCAATCGAGCGAGCGATGACGTTGCGAAATGGAAAGTCGGCGACCTCTTCGGGCAAGAGCTGGCCGGCGCGTACCAGCTCCTCGGCCACGGTGTGGTCGCGGGTGATGCACTTCAGCTTGCCCGAGCGCAGCAGATAGGCGCGCGAGTCGCCGACATGCGCGATGAAGGCCCCCGATGGCGACAGCAACAACGCGGTCCCGGTCGAGGCCATCCCATGCAAGGCCGGATCGGCGAGGCTGGCCTGGAAGACGTCGGTGTTCGCAGCCTTGAATACCCCGCCGATCAGGTCAAAGACAGCCCGCCGGCCTGCGCCGCCGCAGCCGTTGAGGGGCGGACACTTGCCGCCGCTGGTGGCGTCGTGCTTGCAACCGCCAAGGGCATCGCATCGATCGGCCGTGCAGGCTTTGCCGTCGCCACAGTCCGCCCAGGTCAGGTTGGCGCAGAGTCCCTGCGAGAGGCAGGTGTCGATACCCCAGCGATCGGTGCGCACCAACCAGGCGCGTGACTGGCCAAGTTGTTCGCGGTGACCGATCGCGGCGATGCCGCCATCCGCGAGCTGGATTCCGCCGCGCAGCGCGTCGTCGCCGCCACCGTCAAAGAGCTGCTTCCATTGCGCATTGCCGTCGTTGTCGCTTAGGGACAGCAAGCCGTCGGCTTGGGCGGACGAGGTCTTGCCGAACGCCAGGACCCGGTCCTCCCCGGCGGGGGCGAATCCGAGGACCTCGGCCGGAGACAAGGCGGAGATGGCCTGCCACAACGGCGTGCTGTCCGACCCAGCCCCCTGAATGATGAGGTCGCCTCCGTTGATTGAGGCGACCAGGTAGGTATCGCCAGGCCGAGTGAGGGCGGCGGTCGCTCGATTGTCGGGCTTGCCTGGGTTCGGGCCCGCGCTCGAACCGCCCAGCTCGGCCCCATCCGACGAGAACGCATATTGATGTCGGCTCTCCGACTGCGGGTTTGGTGGCACCACCACGACGTTGCTGTCTCCCCCACCGACGACGAAGAACTTGCCGGAGGCGAGGGCCGCGACGTCGCGGACCCAGGCGTCCTTGTTCATGTGCCGGACCTGCGTCCACGAGACGGATCCCGCGCTCGACACGCGGACCATGGCCCAGCCCTGCGGCGCCTTGGAGCCCAGCGGGGACCGGACGTTGCCGACGAGCAAGAAGCCGCCAGTCGCCATCGGGATCATCCGAACGAGCTCCTCGTCGGCGCCAACGATCTCCGTGTGGTAACGGAACTTCTCGACCTGCTTGCCTTTGCCGTCGAAGCGCAGCATCTGGAATTCGAGCCCCTCGGCCTGATCGCGGACGGTACCGGCGACCCAGATGGTGCCGTCGGCGTCGGCGTGCACCGAGCTGGCGATGCACGCCGGGTCGGGCAGATCGCCGCTCTCTTGCGCCTGCCACTGGACCTTGCCCACGGGAGAGGTCTGAACGACCAACCACTGCCAGGCCTCGACGCCGTCGATGACGGTCTGCTCGCCGCCTACCAGCACCAGGTCGCCCACCGGGGTCTCGTCGATGCCGCGAAACAGCGAGCTCGCGTCGGCCGGACCGAAACTCTTCTGAAAGAGCGTGGGTGTCGTGCCTGGCTGGCACGCCCCCTGATCGCAAACCGCGCCGGTGTAGCAGCTGCCCGCGTCGTCGCAGGTGCTGCCATCGGGACTAACGCCTGCTTTGCACTCGAACGTCGTCGGTGACTCAGAGACACACAGCGCCTGCTCGCACTGGGCGAGATCGATGTTGCATTTGGCCGGCGGACCAACAACGCAGGTGCCCGCCTTGCAGCCATCCGCGATGGTGCAGCCGTTGCCGTCGCCATCGCAGACCCAGTCCTCTGGCCGCGGGGCGTGGGTGCACTGGCCGGTCTGTGCGGCGCATGCGTCGACGGTGCACTCGTTGCCGTCGGCACAGTTCTTGGGCTGGTGGACGCAGCCGGTGGCCGGCGAGCAGCTGTCGTCGCTGCAGGGATCGCCGTCGTCGCAGTCCATCGGCGGGCCGCCGCAGTCGGCGGCCAGGCAGCTGGTCTGCACCGTGCAGGTCAGCCCGTCGTCGCAGGGCGTACCGTCGGCGAGCGGCTTGAGGCCACAGATCCCGGTCTTGGGGTCGCAGGCGTTCTTCACGCATGCCGTGTCGTCCTTCTTGGCGCAGAAGACCGCGGACGCCGGGTTGGTGGCGCACTCGGGCATCTTCCCCGATGTATCGCAGTACGGCACGCCGTTGCACAGGTCGCCGTCGTCCTTGACGAGGCAGTCCGCGTCGCTCTGACATTCGCAGATGTTGGTGCCGCTCTTGCACAAGCCAGAGGCGCAGCTGTCGCCGGCGGTGCAATTGTCACCGTCGTCACAGACTGTCGCGGTCGGCGCGGCGGCGAGGTGGCAAGCGCCGGTCTTTGGGTCGCACGCCGACGCGAGACAGGCGGTGTCGTCTTTGGGATTGCAGAAGACGGCCGAGACCGGGTTGGGTGCGCACTTTGGCAACCCGCCCGACTGGGGCGATCCGCCCGACTGGTCGCAGTAGGGGATGCCGTTGCAGTAGTTGCCGTCGTCCTTGGCGAGGCAGTCCGCGTTGCTGTGGCACTCGCAGATGTCTGTGCCGGCGACGCACTTGCCCGTCTGGCAGGTGTCGCCATTTGTGCACTTGTCGGCGTCGTCGCAGGCGCTGCCGTCGGCGACCGATGTCATCAGGCATTTGCCAAGCTTGGGGTTGCAGGTGTTCGTGAGGCAGTCGGTGTCGTCGACGGTCGGGCAGGTCACCACGGAGGCAGGATTGGGTTTGCAGACGGCCGGGTTTGCCTGCTTGTCGCAGAGGAAGACGCCGTTGCACAGATCGCCGTCGTCCTCGGCGATGCAGTCCTCATCGCTCTCGCACGAGCAGACGAATGCGCCGCCTTGGCAGAGCGCGCCGGCACAGACGTCGGCCGTCGTGCACGAGTCGCCGTCGTCGCAGATGAAGGGCCCCGGGTCCCCGACCTCGCCGGCCTTCTTGGGCAGCCAGCTGCAGCTCTCGCCGTCGTCGTCGCAGACCTGCTTGACCTGCGACCGCGGCTTGGGCGCGCAGACGCCGCTCTTGGGGTCGCAGACGTTCTTCTCGCAGGCGCCGTCGTCGACGGTCGCGCAGACCACCACCGACGCCGGGTTGAAGTCGCACGACCCGCTGGTCTTGTTGCAGTAGAGCACGCCATTGCACAGGTCGCCGTCGTCGAGGGCTGCGCAGTCGCCGTCGGACTCGCAAAAGCAGGTCTTGGTGCCACCGTGACATGCGCCGGCCTTGCAGAAGTCGCCCGAGGTGCAAGGGTCGCCGTCGTCGCAGGCCATCCCGGGCGGAAGCGGAGTCATCGCGCACGCGCCGGACTTCGGCTGGCAGCTGTTCTGCAAACAGGCGGTGTCGTCGCCGATCGCGCACTCGACGATTGTGGCGGGGTTGACCTTGCAGACGAGCGGATCTGCCGCCAGGTCGCAGTACAGGACGCCGTTGCAGAGATCGCCGTCCTCCTGGGCGCCGCAGTCGTCGTTGGTCTTGCACGAGCAGACGTCGGTGGCGCCGGCGCACGCACCTGACACGCAGACGTCGCCGCTTGAACATTTGTTGCCGTCGTCGCAGGCCAGGCCGTCGGCCAAGGGCACCTTGGCGCAGCTACCAACCAGGGAGTCACAGGTCGTGATCTCGCAGGGGCCGTCGCCGGCCTGGTCGCAGGTCACCACGCTCGCGGCGTGTACCCGGCAGGTCCACGGGAACGTTGCCTTGTCGCAGTGAAGCGTGCCGTTGCAAGCGTCGCCGTCCTCCTCAGCGGCACAGTCTGCGTCGACGTGACAGCCACACTGGCTGGGACCGGCGACGCATGCGCCCTTGGTGCAGGTGTCCTCGGCGGTACAGGGGTCGCCATCGCTGCACGGTCCGGCCTCGTTGCGCGGAGCGTTGGCGCACGTGCCGTTGGTGGGCTCACAAGCGGCGGCGTGGCAAGGCGAGTCGGAGCTGGCGTCGCAGACGACGACCGTGTTGGGGTCGAGCTTGCAGGTGGGTGGGCTCGAGGCGAGGTCGCAGCTCAGGATGCCGTTGCAAGGGTTGCCGTCGTCGAGACCGACGCATTCGGCGCTGGACTGGCAGCCGGCCTTCGCGTCCGGCGCCGCTGTGTCCACGACAGCGGTGACGTCTTCGCCGACGGTCTCCGGTGGGCCGCCTTGCGTGTCCCCTTCGCCGCAGCCGGTCGCCAAGGCGACCAGCACGCACGCGCTCGCGCAGACGGCGAGCGCGAGGCGGACGGCGAGCGCGAGGCGGATGGCGAGAGTGGCGGTGGCGGTAGCGGTAGCGGTGACGGCGTCGAACGGCCGAGCGGTGGCGTGCGTGGCGTGCATGAAAGATCCGGCTGCGCGCGCGAGCTAGAATGGCGTCGCGTCGCCCGTCAGGCTGCCACATCCCGTCGCCGGCTGGCTACGACCGAGTCCACCCTACCCCTCGAAGTACGGGTCCACTACCTCCAGGCAGCGATCGATGATCGAGAAGCCCAGGAGCAGCTCATCCTCGGTGATGCACAGAGGAGGGTTGCACATGAAGCTGCCCCAACGCAGGAGCGTGAACAGGTTCGCCTCGCGCAGCGCCTCGGCGAAAGCGACCATCGCCGGGCTGCTGCCGTTGTAGGGAGCCATGGGCTCGCCGGCGCTGTTCTTTTGCAGGTCCATCATGCCAAAGAGGCCAATGCAGCGCCCGCCCTTCACAGCGCGATGCTTGGCGGTGAGGCGATCCATCTCGGCGCGCATGACCGACTCGAGGCGGGCGGCGTTCTCGACCAGCTTCTCCTCGATGACCACGCCGATGACGGCCTCGGCGGTAGCGAGACCCAGCGCATGGGCGTAGTAGGTCAGCCCCCCCCAGAAGACGTTCTCGCGGAAGTGCGCGGCGATGCGGTCGGAGACCCCCATCGCGCCCAGCGGCGCGTACGAGCTGGTCAGCCCCTTCGCCATGGTCACGATGTCGGGGACGATGCCGCCGTGCTCAAAGGCGAACATCTTGCCGGTGCGACCGAATCCGGCCATGACCTCGTCACAGACGAGCAAGATGCCGTGGCTCTTGAGAAGCGCATGCAGACCCTGCAGGTAGCCCTTGGGCGGCGGCAGGAGGCCGTTGGTGCCGGTGACGGTCTCGATGAACATCGCGGCGATGGTATGCGGCCCCTCGTACTGAATGACCTCCTCGAGATAGGTCAGGTTCTTCGCGGTGATCTCCTCTTCTGTATCCCCCCACGAGAAGGTGTAGGGCCAGGGGTCCATGACGTGCACGACGCCGGGCATTCCGGGCTCGTTGGCCCAGCGGCGTGGATCGCCCGTGAGCTGCATGGTCGCGTTGGTGCCTCCGTGATAGCTGCGGTAGCGCGCGAGGATCTTCCTGCGGCCGGTGAACTGTTGGGCGGCCTTGATGGCGTTCTCGTTGGCCTCAGCGCCGCCGAGGGTGAAGAAGAATGTATTGATGTCGCCGGGGACGACCTCGGCGAGTAGCCTACCGACACGGGCGCGGATCTCGGTAGCTGCGCCCGGAAAGACGAACGTCAGCGAATCGATCTGCCGCTTCATCGCGGCCCGGACCTTGGGGTGGCCGTGGCCGATCAGGACGCTCATGAGCTGGCTGTTGAAGTCGAGCACGCGCTCGCCTTCCGGAGTAATCAGCCAGATCCCCTCGGCGCCCGCGAGTGGCATCGGCGAGACCTGGCCGCCGGCCGTCCAGGTGAACATGGTGTGCTTCTTGCACAGGTCGATCATCTCTTGGGAGGACATCGTCATGACCAACTCCTTGGACCGCGAGGCGTCGTCGAGCGACGAAAACGGCGTGCACGGTAGCACGCAGCGCAGCCGAGGTGAATATGTCAGATGTTGCTTTCTGAGGGGTGGCTCAGGCATGCTTCCTTCCATGAAACCAACCTACTGGACCTGCCATGTCGTCTTGTTGGGAGTCGCGGTGCTCGGCTGCAGCGACGAATCCGCGGCGCCGCTGCCCTCGCTCGCCTTTGGCAGCGGTGCGGAGGATGGCGGCAAGACGGGCGACGGCACGTCAATCGGCGCCCCGGACGCGGGCACGAACGCCGGCGAGGACGGCGCCCTGCTCGACGGGATCGCTGACATCACGGACGACGGCGCGGGCGACGACGGCGGCGGCCGCGGCGGCGACGATTCGACAGGCGTGGCTGCGGACGGGGACGCCCACGCGAGCTTGGACGCGAGCCTGGACGCCGGCACGAACGCGGACGCGAACGCGGACGCCACGGACGCCTCGGTGGCGGACAGCAACAGTGGCG
>CALGHC010000627.1 GCA_937915965.1 uncultured Myxococcales bacterium | reverse complement strand
GCGGCTGCGCTACACGAACTACGACGACCGCGCCCTGCTCGCCGGCCTGCGCGCCGAGGTCCTACGCCGTCAGGGCCAGCCCGCGGCCGCGGCCGATGCGATGGCCTTGCGTCGCGACCTGATCGCGGTGCGCTTCCACGACCGTGACCGGGCGGAGGACCTCGCCGACCTCGCCGACGCCGAACAGCGTCTCGGCGTGTTGTTGGCCCTCAGCGGCGACTTGACCGGGGCGGCCCGAAACCTCGAGGGGGCGCTCGCCCACATCGACGCCTGGGAGGCACGCACCGCGAGCCCGGCCCAGCCCCTTGGTCTGGCGACGTTGCGGGCCTATGCCGCGCTGCATTTCCATGGCAGATTGCCGCTCACAGCGCTGCATCTCGACCTGCGCGAGCGGCTCGATGCGGTGCTGCAGCACCTCGCCCGCCATCCCAGCCCCAGGTTGAGCGGCGAGCGCGCCCTGTTCACGACCTGGTTGGCCCGCCTCGAGCTTGAGGCGGCGACACCACGCCGAGCGACCCCGAGCGGTCAAGAGAGACGATAATGCGCACCATCGACCAGCTGCTTTGTCTGACCATCGTGGTCTTGTTCGCGACCGTGGGCTGCGAGGCCGTCGACCCCGACGCCGGCGGCGACGTCGAAGCGACGTTCACGAGCCTGTATGGCGACTACCTCTCCAACTGCGCGCAGTGCCACGCCGCAGGCGCCGCCGGGGCGACCGCACCTGGGATCGAGAAGACGCTGGAGTTTGGTACCAAGGCGACCGCGCTCGCGACCCTGACGACCGGCGCAGCGAGCGGCCTGGTGGGCAACCAGTCGGCGTGCAACGGCGCACCCTTGGTGGTCGCTGGCAAGCCCGGCGAGAGCCTCGCTCTGGCCGTCATCGACGAATCGACCCGTCAGGCATTCGACCTCGCTGGTCAGCCCGGCTGTGACAAGGACGCGATCTCAGACATGACGCTCAAGACGGGCGGCGCCCCATCCGACGCGTTCGTGACGGCGTTCAAGCAGTGGATCACCGACGGCGCCCTCGACAACTGAGAGCCGCCGACAACCGAGAGCCGCGCACGCCTCAGCACCATTTCAATCGCATATCTCGACGTTGTCTGCCTTGGTCAGGTCCGGCAGCTGGTCGACAAACATGTGGGTGATCTGGACCGCAGGATCGCTGGTGTTGAGGAACATCAGGTAGACGCGGCCGCCCACCTTGGGCAGGCAAGCGCCGCCGAGGGTCAGCTTCTGGTCGGTCGATGACTTCGGGTCGGCGGCTGGCTGAACCTTGAGATCGGCCTCGACGATGCCACCGGCAAAGAGCAGGAAGTCGACGGGCTTGTCCCTGCGGACAGCGACGTGCAGCTTCGCCGGCGCGCCGCCGCCCCAGCCGCCTTGGGTGGTCGCGCGCCAGCGCAAGGCGATCCCGGCCGTCTTCGGCGGCAGGTCGACCCAGAACTGGACGTAGCCCGGCACGCCGTCAGGCAGCTTCATGCCGAGCGAGCCTTGTCCCTCGACGCTGTACGGCACCTGGTCCTCGCTGGTGAACGCGTTGAAGTCTTTGTACTCCTTGGCCCGCACGCAGCCGATGATGCCGTGCTTGACGAGGATCGGCTCGATCTTGGCCGCCAGCTCGACGCCCTCCGACTCGGCCTCGGCGAGGATCAACTTGCCGGCCTGGTCGAGGTTGGTCGTCTGCGTGAAGCTCTGCAGGGCGCGCAAGATGATCGCGTCGGCCTGACCGGGGCCGAGGGCGGAGCGGATCGCCCACATCGCGCTGCCGATGATCTTGCCGTCGGCGTGGACCTCGGTCGTGAGATCGTCGGGGCAGTAGCGGGGCTTGGTGAGGTCGCGCAACGCCTGATCGCCCGCGAAGGTCAGCGCGTAGCTGCCGATCACGGGCAGGTCGCTCATCGACGCGGCGAAGTAGTCAGCGAAACCCTCGTTCATCGCGCCCGAGAGATTGTCGAGGCCGTATTGGTCCGGATACGAACCTTGCAGCCGGGTCGTGCCGATCATCGCGTGCGTGTACTCGTGGTAGATGACCGACGCGTCGTAGCAGAAGTCGGTCTTGCCGTACTGGCCAAAGACGATGGCGCCGTGCTCCCGGTCGGGCAAGCCGAGCTGGGCGAAGCCCTCTTTGGGGATGAACGCCGCGTTGGGGAAGCCCTGCCAGCCCTTCTGCGGGCCGACCTGGACGTTGAACGACACATTGACCAGGGCTTCGAGCGGGTAGTCGAGATCGGTGAGACCGTGCTCGTCTTTGAAGTAGTCGTGAATGCGGTTGACGTGGTGGTACATCTGCACCTCGGCGAAGCCGTCGCCCTGGTCACTCCAATCCGCCGGCGGGGTTGTGCCCAGGTAGTGGCCGTCGTCGTCGGGCAGGACGATGCGGGTCTCGTGGCAGAGGCTGCCGACCGTCATCCCGTAGCGCCGCATGGGTGGGCCGCCTTCTTCGTTGAGGCAGTTGAGTACCGCCACCGAGGCGCTAACGAGCGAGCCATCCGCGGTGGTCGGCGGTACCAGGGTCACCTCGGTGAGCTGCTCGTTGTCCGAGACCGGATCGCGCAGGAAGATGCGAGCCCGGGGCTCAGCGGCGAAGGGCGACACGGGGCCAGTGTCGAGCGGCGCGCCGCTGTCTGCGACGGCCCCAGCGTCGGCGCCGCCAGTCAGGCCAGTCGTCGCGGCGTTCGAATCGATGGCGTCTGTCGTGCACGTCGCGCAGGCGAAGAGCGCGGCAGCGATCGCGAGGTGACTGGCGAACCGACCCGAGAACAGACCCGAGAACAGACGGGCAATGGGCGTGGGCTGCATGCGTGGCTCCCGGTCCTGGCGGCCGACCTGGGGTCGGCGATGACGGCGAACGATGACGGCGAACGATGACGGCGAACGATGA
>CALGHC010000626.1 GCA_937915965.1 uncultured Myxococcales bacterium | reverse complement strand
TCGGCGTGATCCTCACCGGTGGCGAACCCACCCTCTCGCCGATCCTCGCAGAGTCGATCGCCTACGCCCGCGCCAAGGGCCTGCACGTGCGGATGATCACCAACGGCCAGAAGCTGGCCGACCGTGACTACACCCACAAGCTCGCTGACGCTGGCCTGCAGCACCTGCACATCTCGATTCACAGCCACAAGCACAAGCTCGAGGATTTCCTCACTGGCACGCCGGGATCGCTGCAGTGGGCGACCGAGGCGCTCGACCACCTCAGCGAGACGCAGGTCACGGTCAACGTCAACACGGTCATCAACGCCTACAACGCGGACCACCTGCACGAGAACATCGCCTGGTTCATCGAGCGCTGGCCCTTCATGCGCCACTTTGTCTGGAACAACCTCGACCCGAGCATCGGCCGGGGTTCGACGAACGCTTATTTCACTCCAAAGCTCAAAGACCTGGAGTACAGCCTCGGCGAAGCGATGCGACTGCTCGCGGCGAGCGGCCGGACGTTTCGGGTGGAGCGCGTGCCGCTTTGCTACATGACGGACTTTGCGCACTGCTCCACGGAGACCCGCAAGATCGTCAAGAGCGAGGAGCGGATCGTTCACTTCCTCGACAACAAGGGCACCGTCCGTCAGACCGAGTGGGGGCACCTGTACGCCGACTGCTGCGAGCCGTGCAGCCTGCGAGCGATCTGCGGCGGCTTGTTCGACCGCGGCAACGCCTACGACCCAGCCGAGCTCAGCCCGGTCTTTGTCGATCCGCGGCCCATCGTTGAGCGCATCGTCGCCGACCTCGCCAGCGACCCTTCGTGGCGGCTCGCCAAGTTCAAGAACGTCGGCGCGCTGCCGATGGCCCACCAGGGCCAGCGCACCCTGCCGGGCAAGATGCAGGAGCCGACGGGTGACACCCTGGTCGCGCCGAGCGTCGATCCAAAGCGGCGCATGGGCGAGTGGCAGGACTGGCATCCTTCCGACGATGAGATGGACGCCGACGGCCACGAGTCGCAGCGTGAAGACGACGCGAATCCCGCCGAAGTGGCGCCAATGAGGCGCGGCGTAGATGAACTGGGAATCAGCGACAACAGAGGCAAACAAGCCGGGTCGCTTGACGCCGAAGGGACCGGATGCTAGCCGGACTGCCCGGATGCGCCAAAGCGGCAACCGCGCCAACTGTACAGGGCTCCGACTGGTCGGGGCGGAAGGGGTCGTTAGGAGATGGCTGAGCACAATCTCGAGAAGATCGACGTCGAGGCCGGCACCGCAGTGCTATCGCTCGACGCTGGGCTGTACCCGATCGACGTCCTCTATGGCGCCGCGTACGTGCTGATTGACCGCGCGTACGTACTGCTTGACCGGGAGTCCCCGGCGGCAGGTGGGGGCGCCAAGGGCGGCAAGAACGGACGTTTTCTGATCAGCCTGCGCAGCCGCGGCCCGACGAGCCGCGAGGCGCTTGAGGCGCTCTCGGGCGAGTTCGGCAACGAGCTGCTCAGCCAGGCGCTGCGCCGCAAGGTGACCCGCCAGAACGGCAAGATCATCGAGGAGATCGTCACGCAGGCGATCGCCGGCGCGGCGGGGGCGTCCTTGCCACAAGACTTCCTCGACGAAGACGATGACATGGACTTCCTTGAGGATCCGCTGGGAATCGCGGTCCCCTGGGAAGAGAAGTTCAAGAAGAAGAAGTCTGAAAGCGAGCCGGCCTGATGCCGCCGACCGGAGAGCCGACCATGAGCGCAGCATCTACGCCGACAGCGAACGCCGGACCGCAGGTCGTTCGGCTGCACAAGGGCCTGTACATGCAGCAGGCGATCCGCGAAGCCATCGATAGCTTCGCGGACTTCGCACGCTTCGAGCTCGGACGCGACAGCGAACACTACATCGTCACGGTCCATGACCCGGGTCCCGAAGTCGACGGTGACCTCGTCGCCGAGTTCTGCAACCACGCGCTGCACCACACGATTGAGCGCAAGCGCGTGCGCCCGGCTTGAGTTCGCGCCCTTAGCCCCGCAAGGCAGCGTGAGACAGCGCGCTGCCTACGAAGCCCACGAAGCCTACGAAGCCCCCATTGCCCCCGGCCCGGCCTTTTGGCCTCGCAGCACCCCACCCCCCCGGCCTAGACCCGACGAGGGAGAAGAGATGCAGCTATCGGAGATGATTCGGCCCGCGAAAGTGAAAGCGACTTTCACTGCCCCGTTCTACCACCGCGTCGTCGGCGACCACATGCTGGTCACCAACGACATGGGCGACCTGGTCTTCCTCAGCGGCGAGGAGTTTCGCCGCTTCATCGAGGCGGAGACCACGCCCGGCGACGGCC
>CALGHC010000625.1 GCA_937915965.1 uncultured Myxococcales bacterium | reverse complement strand
TGGCCGCCTCCGCTGGCCGCCTCCGCTGGCCGCCTCCGCTGGCCGCCTCCGCTGGCCGCCTCCGCTGGTCGCCTGCTCGGCCGCGCTTGCATTCCCGCGGGCGCTACGTCAACCTGCCTCACGTTCGTGTGCCTGGGAGCCCAGCCCCTGTAATTTCGCCTCACACGCGCGTAAGCGAGGTGCGCATGAAACCAGTTGCGAATCGACGCGTGCCGCTTGGATCCACCCAGCCACCGACCGTGGGTGCTCTCTGCGTTGTCGCGCTGCTGCTGATCGCCTGCGGCCACAAGACATCACCGGCCTCTGGCGCAGCTGCTGCAGAGCCGTCTCCCTTGGCCGCAACCGTCGCGCCCGTCCTCGCGGCGGCGCCTGCGACGGCAGCGACGCCCGTCACCGCGCCCGTCCTCGCGGCGGCACCTGCGACGTTGCTGATCGGCGAATTCCCGCTCGACGCCAAGAGCCCCGTCATCGATGGCGACACGATCCGCGTTGTCGGCCTGGACGCCACCTTGCGCTTGCTCGGGATCGACACCGAAGAGACCTTCAAGAAGCCCGAGGAGCGCGCCCTCTTCGCGCGCGGCTGGCCCCAGTACCTCAAGCACAACAAGGCGCAGAGCCCGGCTCCGATGAAGTTCGCGACGCCGCTTGGCACAGAGGCAACACAATTCGCGGAGAAGTTCTTCGCCGGAGTGAAGGTGGTTCGGCTTGAGCGTGACCACATCCAGGAGCTACGCGGCCGATATGGGCGTCATCTGGCCTACGTCCTTGTCGAGCGCGACGGGCGATGGGTCAACTACAACGTCGAGTGTGTCCGCGCCGGCATGAGCCCCTATTTCGTGAAGTACTCCTACTCGCGTCGCTTCCACGACGAGTTTGTCGCCGCCGAGGCCGAAGCCCGGCGCGCGGGCCGTGGCGTGTGGAAGGAAGGCGCCATGCACTACGACGACTACCCGCGCCGTTTGGCCTGGTGGCACGCCCGGGCGAAGACCATCGCGGCGTTCGAGAAGGAGGCGGCCGGTCGCCCCGAGCTGATCTCGTTGAGTTGGAACGACGCGCTCGATCGCCTCGCCCAGCACGTCGGCAAGGAGGTCGAAGTGTTCGGTAGCGTCAGCGACGTGAGCCAGCGCGGCCGCGGTCCGACGCGCGTGACGCTGGCCCATCGCCGCGGCGCCGACTTCCCGCTCATCTTCTTTGATGCCGCTGTCTTGCGCGCTTCGAAGCTCGAGGGCTGCGCGGGTGAGCACGTGCGCGTGCGCGGTGTCGTGACGCGCTACCACAACAAGCGCGCCAACACCGACGAGCTGCAGCTCGTGGTGAAGGCAGCGGGTCAGGTCTCCCGGCCCGTCGGCAACCCGGAGTTGGACGCACAGCTGGTGCGCTTCGAGCAGAAGAGCACCGCCACGCCCGCGGCCGGCGCGGCGAACAAAGCGGAGCCCGCCGCGACCAAGTGAGCGCTGGCCGGGCCGATGCGGCCGAGCCAGCTGCGCGACGCTTGCTGCGCGAACGAGGCTTGCTGCGCGAACGATGCCTGCCGCGAACGGTGCGTGCCGGGCGAACGAGGCCAGCCGCGCGAACGAGACCGGTAGCACCGCGACGGAGAACGCCAGGGGCCAAACAAGCCACGGACGCCACGGACGCCACGGACGCCACGGACGCCACGGAAGCCACGGAAGCCACGGAAGCCACGGACGCCACGGACGCCAACGAAGCCACGGACGCCAAGCAAGTCAGACTGCCAGAGGCCCAAGGGCCAAGGGCCAAGGAAGCCAGCATGTACCCGCACACCCCCACAAGTCCTCGACAGCATCACAATCACGCACATCGGTTGGGGATGACGGTATTCGCCTCCCTGATCGCATCGGTCGGTCTCGTCGCCGGCGGCTGCTCGGACGACGTCGCGGCGGCATCCTGCGGTGCGAACCTGATCTTCGGCGACCTGGTCTTCACCGAGGTGCTCGCTGACCCGAGCGGCACCGACAAAGGCCAGGAGTGGTTCGAGCTGTACAATGCGACGTCAGCGGACATCAACCTCGACGGCGTCAAGGTGACCTTCTCTCGCGCCGACGGCAGCAACGCCCACACCTACAAGATGCCCAGCACCACCATCGCCTCTGGTGACTATCTGGTGCTCGGCAACGCCGAGGACGCGGTCAAGCCGCCGCATATGGACATCGGCTATGGAACGACGCTCGGTGATATGACGCAGGGCGGCGGCAAGCTCTCTTTGCGCTGCGGCAAGACCACCGTCGACGAGGTGGAGTTCGGCGAGGCTGAGTCGGGCGTCGCCATACAGCTCAGCGCGACGACCCTGGATGCCAGCGCCAACGACGATCCCAACAACTGGTGCGCCGCGAAGCTAGACAACGCAACCACCGACGAGAACCTCTACCAGGAATTCAAGGGGTCGCCCGGCTCGGCGAACGCCGCCTGCGCGATCCCGGGCAAATGCCTTGAAAACGGGGATTTCCGCGACATTGTCGAGCCGGCGTGTGGCGACGTCTGGATCTCTGAGATCATGAGCGACGCCAAGGCGGTAGGCGACGGCGACGGCGAGTGGTTCGAGGTGTACGTCTCCGGATCGATCGATCTCAACGGCCTGCAGTTCGGTAAGAGCGCCGGTGACATCTTCGGCTCGGTCGACCTGCCGCAGTGCGTGAGCGTCAGCGCAGGCAGCTGGATTGTCTTCGGCCACACGACCGACCTCAAGAAGGCTGGCGGGTTGCCCAAGGTCGACTACGTGTTTACGGACTCTCTGGTGCACTCCAGCGGCGGGACGCTGTGGATCGGCGTCGATGGCACCACCCTCGACGCGGTCGCCTACCCCAAGCCTACCCCCGGAGTCGCTGCGGCGGCCGACTCTGAAGGCGTGGTCGTGGCAGGTGGTGGAGACAGCGGAGAGGAGTGCTCGGTCGCGCGTTCGTGGTGCGAGGCGATCGTTGCCTACGGAGCCGGTGACATCGGCAGCCCCGGCGCGGCCAACCCTCCCTGTCCCTGTCAGGCCGACGCGGGCATGTGCTGTCTTCCCGACGGAAGCACGCGACCGGTCGCGGCGCCAGTCGCTGGAGACCTGATCATCAACGAGGTCATGCCGAATCCCGCTGGTGAAGAGAAGGTGCGCGAGTGGATCGAGCTCTACGCGACCAGCGCCATCGATCTCAACGGCCTTGAGCTCGGCAAGGTCAAGGACGCCGTGCTGCTGCCTGGCGAGTTTACGCTCACCCAGGCGGCATGCCTGCCCGTCGCCGCGGGCGGCTTCGTGGTGCTGGCTCGCAGCGCGAACGCCGACGAGAACGATGGCCTGCCGGCTGGCACCGTGATCTTCGACAAGCCGACCTCGCTGAGCAACACCAAGGGCAACGGTGTGTGGATCGCGCACAGCGGCAAGCTGATCGACCAGACGTCCTGGGGCAGCGCCGCTGATGGCTTCTCGTGGGCGCTCGACCCCAACGAAGACGGTCTGTGGTGCGACGCGCGCCCCGAAGACAACTACGGTTCCGAGAACCACGGCACGCCGGGCGAGGAGAACCCTTCGTGCCCGTGAACCCCCTCTTCGCGTCGTTCGCGTCGTTCGCGTCCCTCGCGCCTGCTCTTCAGTCCGCGGTGCACAGCCGAACGCGTCGACTCGTGTTGGTGGTCGTCGCCATCAACGCCCTCGTCAGCGTGACGCTCGTCCAGGCTTGCGGCAGCGAGGACCCGCCGAGTTGCCGAAACTCGCAGTGCGGTCCCTGCGAGGCGACGGTCGAGCGGGTAGTAGATGGCGACACGATCGAGCTGACGAGCGGCGAGAAGATCCGCTACCTGCTCGTCGACACGCCAGAGACCACCAAAGGCAAACTGGACTGCTACGGTGCGGAGGCCAAGGCTTTCAACACCGACCTTGTCGAGGGGCAGGTGGTCCAGCTCGACTACGAGCCGGATTGCACCGACATGTTTGGGCGCCTGCTCGCGTGGGTGACGCTCGACGGGCACGACATCAACGCCATGCTGGTCGAGCGCGGCTACGCATGCGTGCTCTACATCGCGCCCAGCGGCGCGGACCGCAAGGACGAGCTTGAGCAGCTGCAGGCCCAGGCGAAGGCTGCCAAGAAGGGGATGTGGGGGGCGTGCGAGGAGGTCGCCTGTGAGAAGGACTGAAAGAGGCGCCACAATGGCAAAGGCCGGCGGCGGAAGCCGCGATCGCGGCGACGTGCGCACGTCCCGACGGGCTCTCGCGATGGGTGTCTGCGCGACCGCTGCCTTCGTCTTCGCGGGCGCTGGCGTCGCCTCGGCCGCCGACTACGGCTATTTCGTCGAGGTGGAGACCGAAGAGGACCTGCTCGACCTCTACTCGGCCAACCAGATCGATGAGACCGCCTTCCAGACCCTGCGTGAGCTTCTGCACGATCCCGTCGATCTGGCCACAGCCAGCCGCGAAGAGCTCTACCGATTGCCCAACCTGAGCTACGCCGATGTCGACGGGATCCTCGCGCATAGCGACGCCTCCGGTGGCATCCAGGATCTCGACGCGCTGGTCTCCACCGCGGTGCTGACCGAGCGCAAACTCGACGCGTTGCGGGCCTTCATCGTGCCGATCGCCGGGCGCGACGCGGACGGCAAACAGCGCGGAGTCTCCGGTCGGATCGGCTACAAGACCACCACGGTGATCGGCGACCAGGACGCACCGAGCATGGCGCTGGTCGGCACGTTGCAGGCCCACGGAGCCTGGGAGTTCGGCGGCGCGGCAGTGCTGACCCGCACCCGTCTGGGCGAAGTCACCCACGACGCCACCCGCGAAGCCCTGACCGCCGAGCCGGCCACGCCGGCGCCGCATGTGCCCAAGTTCTATGCGCAGTGGAAGACCCCCGTGTACCACGTGGTAGCGGGCACCTTCCGTATCGGCTTTGGCCAGCGCCTGACCCTCGACAACTCGTCGCAGTACACCCCCAACGGCATCCAGGTCGACAACGCCATCAACTACAGCCAGGACCTGACTGGCGCGTGCAAGGAGTCACAGGGGGAGCTCGACGCCAGCCCATGCACGGGGGCGGCCGGCGAGCGCTACATGTCGCCCGACTACGGTTGGAGCGAGCGTATGCGGGGGGTCGCCGTTGGTATTCGGCGCCTGGCGGTCGGCAAGGCCTGGATGCAGGCCTACGCCTTCGGATCCTACGAGAGCCACAGCCTCTACCAGTACGAGCTCTACGACCGCACGCGCTGCGACGATCCGCTCGACGACGCAGACGACGCCTGCAAGTCGCCCCTGGTCTACAAGACCTTGTCCGATCCCGACGAGCTGACGAGCCGCTACTCGTATCAGACGCTTCCCAATATCTACAGCGACGCGGTCGTCGGCGGAAACGTCAGCGTCTTTCGCGACGGCCGCACCCACCTGGGCGTGACCGGCTACTTCGCTTCGGTGCAATGGGCGGTCGACAACGCCGACATGAAGCTCGACTTCCAGGAGTGGTCGCGCCTGCCCTATGGCGGCCCCTTCGGCGCCGTCGGTGTCGACGGCGCCTGGGGCTACGACCGGGTCGATGTCTTCTTCGAGGTGTCGCGCTCGCTCGACGAACAGCCCGCAGGCGGCGGCTGGGGGGCGATCACCCGCTCGACCCTCACCAGCAAGGATCACGAGCTGGAGGCGTCGCTGCGCTACTACGACCGCGACTTCGCCAACCCGTACGCCCGCCCGATCGCTGCGGCCGACGAGTACGACGGCTTGCGTGCCCGCGACGAAGCGGGCCTGCGATTCAAGTACGCGGGTAGCTTTGGCGCCTTGCAGTTGCGCGCGGCGGGCGACGCCTGGATGCGCAAGCGGGCCCAGGACGAGTCGGGCGACGACGCCCCCGAGGCCAACGTCGTCGCGGGACACGTCCGCGTGGGCGCGGCGTACCAGATGAACCGCCGCTTTGAGCCGGGGCTGTGGTTGGAGTACTCCGACAAGGATCTGAGCGACAGCGGCCGGGGCAACTGCTTCGAGACCGCGGCGTCGACCCTGCTCGACGGCGAACCGCCCTACTGCCAGGGAGAGAAGCTTCAGGGCGCCGTGCAGCTGGCCGTGCGGCCGTCATCGGTCGCCAGCATTATCGCTCGTTTCCAATACCGGCTCATCGACGACGGCAAGGCGGAGTTCGCCGACGCCTTCCGCGAGGACATGTCGGCCTATCTGGTCGGCACGTGGCGCGCCCGCGCTGACCTGCGGTTGCGGGCGCGAGCGGCCTACAACGAAGAGGCGATCGGCGACGATTCCTACCTCGACAAGATCTTCACGGCCTACACGGAGGCTTCGTACAATGTCGGCACCGCGTGGTGGCTCAAGGTGCGATACCAGTACTACGATCTGCTCGACGAACGCGCCGGCACGTTGGCGCGTGAACCCAACCCGAGCCACTGGCTGCGACTTGAGTTGGAGGCACGCTTGTGAGACGAGCCGATTGGCGAAAGGCGATGGCAGGGTGGGCGGCGCTCGCCGTCGTGGCGCTCGTCGGCGCGTGTTCGCCCGCACAGCAGGCCGCGAGCTCGGCGACCGGGTCTGCCGACGCCACGCGGGCCATCGCGATCTCGGCCTTTTTGCTGAATCCCGCGAACGGCCCGGGCTCGCTGGCGATCCGGATCGCAAACTACAGCGGCGCTCCCTTTGATCTCACCGGCTGCAGCCTGACCGACGAGTACGGCGCCGTCTCGCCGCTGATGCGGCCGCGTGGGCACTCCGAGCGCCGCGACATCGTCTTCATGGCCAGCAGCGCCACAAACGTCGTCGCGGCCGGGGCCGAGGTCTGGGTGGCTGCCGACGCGGCCGTCTTCGCTACCAACTTCGGTTTCCCGCCCGACTTCGAGCTCGGCAACGACGAGGCCCTGCCCGCCAATGACCCCAAGGTGGCGGATGTGCGGTTTGAGGGGCCCGTGGACCGGCATGGCGCGTGGCTGCGGTCAGGGCGACCCGACGCGGGCATTATCGCCCTCGTCGGTCCCGATCGCGACGAGGGCGATCCCGTCGTGCTCGACGCGGTGCCCTACAACTTCGGCAGGGTCGGCGATGCGCGCGCCGGCGTGCCGGACCAGAGTCGGCTTCGCGAGACCGAGCGCGACCAGGGCCTCGCCCTCGGATCGCTGTGGAGAGGACCGCCGCTGATGACGGCGACCAACATCTTCCTGCCTTCGCCGCCGTTTTCGCGGCGCAACCGCGTCTACGCCCGCAACCGCGACGCGGCTGGCAAGCTGCTCCCGGACACAAACAGCTTCGCCGATTGGGACGCCGGCTCGTCGCGCGCCTCGCTCGGGCAGGCGGTCGTTCACCGCATCTGGAGTGCCGGCCAGAGCGCCTTTGTCTCGCGCCGCCACGACGAAGACACCATCGTCACGATGACGGCCGCGCCCGACAGCAACTTCGCCGGCACCGTGCGGGCGTTTGCGGCCGCCAAGCGCGACATCAAGGTGCACGTCTACTACTTCACCTCGAGCGAGATCGCCGACGCCCTGGTGGCTGCCGTCGAGCGCGGCGTTGACGTCTCGTTGGCGATGGAGGGCGGCGTCGTCGGCGTCGCCAACGGGCTCAAAGACTCGGAGCGCGAGGTCGCCCGGCGCATCGAGGCAGCTGGACGCGAGCGTTCGGGCAACAAGGCCCACGGGCTGGGGCGTGTGTACTGGATCCGATCCGATTCGAAGCTCGGCATCGACGACCGCTACTCGTACGATCACTCCAAGTACGCGATCATCGACGAGGAGTGGCTCATCATTGGCTCGGAGAACTACGGCTCGACCGGCCACCCTGTCGACAACTCATACGGCAACCGCGGCTGGGAGATTCAGCTGCGCACGCCGCCGGGCAAGGCGCGTCTCGGGGTCGTCGAAGATCTGCTCGCGGTGTGGCGCGACGACGTCGACCCGGACCACCACCACGACTATGTCCGCTACAGCGACGACCCCGCGTCGCTCGACGCTGATGGGCGCGGGCGCTACGGTCCTCCTCCGCCGGGTACCAAGTCGCGCTCGTCGCTGCGGTACGGACGTTACGTGCCCAGCGAACCTCCGATGCAGACCATCGAGGAGCGCGTCGGCGCCGAGCTGGTCATCTCGCCCGACACCAGCCTCGACGAGCGCGGCGGTATGCTCGCCGCCATCGCCTCGGCGAAACACACGCTGGTGGTGCAGCACCTCAGCCTCGCCGCCCGCTGGGGCGGCAAGAAGCACGGCTCGTTTGAGAAGACGCCCAACGTCCTACTCGAGGCGATCCTCGCCGCCGCCCGACGCGGGGTGAAGGTCCGCATTCTGCTGTCCTGCCGGGGGATCTCGTGCGAACGCCTGGACGCCCGCATCAAGGCTAGCCCCGGTCAGAGCGTCTACGACCTCGTCAACGCCATCGCTGAGCGCGAGAAGCTCGACCTCGAGCTGCGCTACCTCGACATGACCTCGGACGACTGGCTCGACGACGTCGAGGACCACGGCACCGCCAAGATCCACAACAAGAGTCTGATCGTCGATGGCAGGGCGACGCTCTTTGCCAGCATCAACGGCGTCGAGAACAGCTTCAAGGGCAACCGCGAGATCGGCGTCGTTGTGCACTCTGCGGCGGTGGCCGCGTTCTACGAGCGCTTGTTCTGGTACGACTGGACGACGGTGATGGCGCCAGATGGCGTCAGCGCGGCCACCGTGATCAGCCCGGCCGCGCTCAAGGCCCTGGCCACCAGCCCGCTCGAGGCCCACATCCAGCTCACGGGGCTGCTGCCCGCGACGGCGTACTACATCCGCGTCGCCGCGCTCGATAGCGACGACAGCGACGTCGAGAACACCGAGCCACCCAAGTCGCTCGGTCCCCACCAGAGCACGCTGAGTGACGAGGTCATGGCGACCACGTCGGCTGCCGGCACGCTGATCGTCCGGTGGCGTCGCAACACCTCCGAGTGCCTGGAGGGCGATCTGGCCGGCTACCGCATCTACTATGGCCAGCAGCCCGGCCGCACCGGCTCGGGCGGGGTCATGGACGCGGACGACGTCGCACGCCTCGGCCTCTACGATGGCGAGGGCGCTGCCCAGGGGCCGTCGCCT
>CALGHC010000624.1 GCA_937915965.1 uncultured Myxococcales bacterium | reverse complement strand
CCAGGCCCCGCGCGCCGGGCAAGGGGGGGGCTGCCCAGCCGGGCCCCGCACGCTGAGCAACGGCGGGACCGGCGGCTCAGCGCTTGTGGTGCGCCTCGATCTGGTCGAGCAGCTCGGCGCGCTGCTTCGCGTCGAGGACGCCGTGGACCTCAATGAGGGCGTCGCCAGCCTGGTGGGCGAGGGCAGTCATCGCCGCGCTGCGCGCGTCAATGAGGGCATGGACACGCGCCGCGTCCGGATTCTCCTTGCGCAGCTCGGCCGCCACGGCGGCACCGGCCTCGTGGTGGGCGTCGCGCTCTGCGAGGGCGAGCTGGACGAGGTTGGCGCGGATCGCCTGGATCTTCTCGGCCTGGGCGTCGGTAGCGTCGATGTCGTCGAGCACGTTGTCGACCATGCTGGTCGTGAAGCGTTCGACGTGCTTGGGACCATGGCGACGGTGGTGACCGCAGCCGACTGCGAAGGCGGCGATTGCAGCGAGGGCAGCGGCGACGAGGACGATCTTGGTGACGGGCTTGCGCATGGGGTACTCCTTGGGTGTCGAGGGGCGGTTCGTCCATCCCTCGAACACCAAGATGGCGGGCGCTCGCCAGGGGCGTGTATGCGCTGTGCAAAGAAGTGCAAAGACACGAACCGGCAACAGACGAGCACGTAAATGGACCACGCCAGACGCGCGCTGCGGCCGATCGTTCACAGCGAACTTGTCGCGGGCGCCGACCTGTCGGTAGGCTCAGCGTCCGCCCACGCAGGAGCTGCCATGAACCTCGCCCACAATCACCGTCTTCGCTGCGCCGCCCTGGCCGCCGCCACCGTGCTCTTGGCGGCAACCGCTGCCCTGGCCGCCGCGCCGCTCACCGTCCAGGGAGTGCTGCGCACCAACGGCGGCGGACCGGTCGCGGACGGCGACTACGGCCTGCTCTTCAAGCTCTACGACAGCGCTGACGCGGTCGAGCCGGTCTGGAAGGAGGCAGCGCTGGGCATCTCGGTTCAGGGCGGCTTCTTCTCGTACACGTTGGGCAAGTCCGGCGTCGGTGACCCGCTGACACCGGCGCTCTTCGCCAACAACGACGCGCTGTGGATCGGCGTCGAGGTGCCGCCCAACCCCGAGGTCGGCCGCGTGCCGCTGTCGTCGGTCGCCTTCGCCTACCGCGCCACGGTCGCCGACGGGCTGCAATGCGACGGCTGCTTGAAGGGCACACAGCTGGCCGCGGGCTCGGTATCGCAGAACGCCGTCGACTTCACCTACGCCGGCTCGACCCAGAAGAACGGCGCGGCCCTCGACCTCGCCTGCACGGGTTGCGTCGGCTTCGATGACCTCGCCGACGGCGCGGTGGCCACCGCCAAGATCGCCGACGAGGCGGTCACGACCGCCAAGATCGCGGCGGGCGCGGTCACCACAGACCGCATCGCCACCGCCGCCGTCACGGCCGACCGCCTGTCGATCAGCTACGCAGGCGCCGACGAGCCCGGTGGCAAAGCAACCGCAGCGGCGCTCGCCGACGTCGCCAAGGACCTGAAGTGCACCGGGTGCGTCGGCTTCGACGCCCTCGCCAAGGACGTCGTCGACCTGCTGCAG
>CALGHC010000623.1 GCA_937915965.1 uncultured Myxococcales bacterium | reverse complement strand
GGATCCAGCCGCTCGAGCATGGCGTGCATCGACGCGCTCTCCCCGGCCGAGCGCCGCGCGGGCGGTTGCGGCGCTTCGGCGCTGTGCTCAGTCGACGCTCGCTGCGCCGCCGAGGCCGGCGACTGCCCGAAGGCTGGTCCGCCGCGGTTTTGCCTGATCGAAGGCCATTGCCAGCCGGCCGGCGCCCGCAGCCCTGGTGGGGGCTTCTGCGACCCTGCTCGATCGGCGTTCACCTGGAGTCGCGCGGGTTGACCTGAGCATGCGCGTCTCGGCTCGCCCGGCGCCTCGCCTCGCCCGGCATCTCGACCGGCTACCGGGTTGTCGCTGTCACCGCTCTCGCTGGCGATACGGACTCGGGTCGCGCGGCCAGCCAGCGATCGTCGCCGTCGATCAGGCCGTCGAATGCGGACCGCACGCCCGAGACGAATCCTCCGGTGTAGGCGTGACCCAATCCGCCGACCGTCACGACTGCGCAGATTGGTTTGCCACCCTTGCGGCGCTGCTTCGCGAAGCTGCACACGCGCCGCGCCGACCGCGCGCATCGCGGACCACCACAGGCCACCAACAGCCGTTCGCCGCCGCCGCGAACAAAGGCGGCCAGCTTTCGGCTGGTCCATCCGTTGCGCCCGCCTTCGTGCAACAGCAAACGAGCGAAGCGCGCCGGATCCGCCCGAGCGAGAGTGGCCGCGAGGCCCGCGCCCAGAGAGAAACCAACGAGGAGGACGGGCCCCGCCGCGACGCGACCGGGTTGGCCGAGTTGGAGGGCCCGCAGGGCACCGTTGACCTCGTCGGCGACCTGGCTGGCTGGCCCGTACGTCCAGCGGTCGGCCCCCGTCGGCAGGCCCTCACGCACGATCCCCGCGGTGCAGATCATCCAGGCCCGACCATCGACCAGCTCCGCCAGATGACGGCACAGCCACTCGGGCCGATCGGAGTTGCCATGCAAAAGGACCACCACCGGGCGTGGTCCGGCCGCGGTTGGCTCGACGACGACCGCCCTGCGATGGCCCGGGATGACCAGGGAGCGCAGGCGTGGCTCGGCGGCCAGGGCGCTCGCGGCGGCGCCCAGGATGGCGAGCGCAAGCGCCACCCGCGCCATCGCGCCCGCGCCTCGTCGCGGTCGCTGCACGGTGGACGGCATCAGCAAGACTTGTCACCGAGGCGTCTGATCAGGGCTGTTTGCATGGTAGTTCGAGGTATCGGATGGCGTGGACGCGGTGCCCCTGACGATAGCACCCGCGCCTGGCTCTCGCCAGATTCGACCGGCCCTCGCTTCGGTGCGGCGGGCATGCGGACTTGTTGCGAAAAACGCGGGAGGGTGTAGATCCCGATCGATGAACGCCGCAGGTCGATTCCGGCGCGCAGGGAGCTACATGCCGCAAGCCGTTCTTTCGTCAGGACCCAGCGACAGCGATCCCGGCCGCACCCTCGGTGCACGCGCCTGCGCTGCCCTGATCGTCGGCAACATCGTCGGCATGGGCATCTTCCTCACTCCTTCCGAGGTGGCCGCGGCGTGTGGTTCGGGATGGGCCTACCTGGGGCATTGGCTGCTCGGCGGGCTGGTCGCAGCGGCCGGCGCCCTGGCCGTCGCGGAGCTTGGCGTTCTGTTTCCGCATGGCGGCGGTGACTACCTCTACCTCGACCGGGCATTTGGCCGGCCGGTCGCTTTCGCCTGGGGTTGGTTGTCGTTTGTTTGCAGCTTCTCCGCTTCGATCGCGGCCCTGTCGGTCGGCGCGTCGCAGACTCTGGCCGCTACCTCAATCGGCCATGGGCTCGCCGACCCGCTCTTTGCCGTCGGCGGCGTCGTCGTGCACGGCACAAACGTGCTCTCCCTCCTGCTCGTCGTCGCCGCCACCCTCTTCAACGCGTCTTCGGTTCGATTCGTCGGCCGATTGCAGATGGTCCTCTCGCTCGGTGTGCTGGCTGCCTTCGCGGTCATCGTCGTCGCGACGTTCGCTCGCGACGACCTGTCGGTGTTCACGGCACTCCAAGCCCGGCAGTTGCCTTCTTCACCGGGCCTGTCTGGCCTCAGCGTCGCGATGTGCGCCGTATTCTTCACCTACACGGGCTGGAACGTGCTGACCTACGTCGCTGGCGACATCCGTCGGCCGGGTCGGACCATCCCCCTGGCCGTGGTCGTCGCGGTAGGTGGCGTGACCGTGCTCTATGCGGCCGTCAACCTGAGCTTCCTCGTTGGTCTGTCGCTGCCTGCCCTCGCCGCGACCCCGAACGCCGGGGTCGCGCTCGCCCAGAAACTCTTCGGCGCCCGCGGTGCCGACATCTTCGGTGTTATCGTCTTCCTCGCCATTCTCGCCGGCATCAACGCCACGGTCATGGCTGGCAGCCGAGTCGCTCAGGCGATGGCCACGGATGGCCTCCTGTGGCGGCGCATGGCGATCATGCACCCCACTCGGCGCACTCCGGTCGGCGCTCTCGTTGGCCAGGCGGTGCTCGCATCCGCCCTCGTACTCACGGGTAGCTTCGCCTTCCTTGTGACGTTGTCGGGCGCCGTCATGATCCTCCTCAGCGGCCTCACGGTCGCGACGCTCTTCGTATTTCGCCGGCGCGACCGCATGCGCATCGGTCCTCGTCTCACCGGCTACCCCTGGCTGCCGGCGCTCTACCTCGCCTTCGTCCTCATGGTCCTGATCGTCTTGGGTGGCGGAGAATGGCAAAGCCTGCTGGGCGGCCTCGCCGTCTTCGGCGGTCTCGCTCTCGGCTATCGCCTGCGCCGCGGCGCGGGCCCGGCGGGCAACGGCCCACCCACTCATGCCAGAAGCACCGCGCCGGTGCGCGCCGCGGTGCTTCTCGCCGCCCTCGCCGCCATCGGCGCGACGGCACCCACAGAGGCA
>CALGHC010000622.1 GCA_937915965.1 uncultured Myxococcales bacterium | reverse complement strand
ATTCACTCCGGAGCCGAACACCATGGAGTCGCCGACATGCAGGACATGTGGCCGCTCGCTTGGACCGGCGGCGGCCCGGATGCGCTCGAAGTAGCCGGGGTCCGCGTCGGCAAAGGGGCCCCGGCAGCGGCGAGTCAGAGTCGCCGGAATCAGCATGCGCGGTTGGTCGCTATGCCAGCAGGGCGGCAGATCGTCGACGGCCGCGCGCACGCCGAGCTCTCCGGCGACGAGCGGGACCACGAACCCGAGCGCGATGATCACGTGCCCGCGGTGACCGACGCTACGGGCGCCGCCGAAGGCGAGGCCGACGAACGCGAAGAGGCAGACCGCCAACACATCCCAGCCTCCCGGGTGTGGGCCGCTACTGGCGGCGTATGACATGCCTGCGATGCCCACCGCCGCGACCGTCACAATCTCGACCGCCGCGCGGATGCCTGGAACCCCGGGCGCGATGAGACGAAACACCCGGGCAAAGCCGAAGCCGGCGCCGATCGGCACGCCGGCCAGCGCCGCGGCCCGCAACCTGTGGCTCCACGCCGAGCGCGGTCTGGAGGGGGCATCGCGCCAGATTCGATCCGGATCGATCCCTGCCAGCGCGGCGGCCACAGGAGTCGCGACCGCGGCCGGGGGGACCACCGGCCACAGCGCACAGAATGCCGGCGTGGTGAGCGAATCGCAGCCGGCCGCGGGGTCGGATAGCAGCAAATCCCAGCAGTCCGGACCGGCGCACAGCCGCGCGCTGACCCTCGTCGCTTCGACACTCGCGCCGTCGAGACGGACGCCGGGACCCGGCTCCGACAACGCCGCGGCGATCACCTCCGCAGCGGCCGGCACGATCACCCGTTGCGAACTGTCCAGGCCTGTGGAGTCCTGACCTGCGGAGTCCCGGCTCGCGGAGTCCCGGACCTTGGAGTCCTGGCCCAAGTCCCGGTCTGTCGCTGCCGCGGGTAGCGCCAGCCCGAGGGTCGCCAGCAGCGGCATCCACGCGCGCCTACGCAGCGCTCGCCGCCGCGCGGGTTGGTCCTTTCCGTGGCTCATCACCCGACCTGGTCTGCGGAGTTGACCGACCTGTGCGAGCGCCGGGCTTCGAACGCGCGCGTGGAAATGAAGTATGTGCAGTCGAAGGTGTTGGTTCAATCATGCAGGGCGCGTCGTTCGTCGCACCGGCCAGACCAGCCGCAGATTCTTCACCGGACCGGTGGGTCCTCCGCCGGCCCCGTCACGGCGCGCTCGCCTAGCCGAAGGCGAAGCAGGGAACGCTTTTACTGCGCCATGGCGAACCTTGGCGGGCCGCTGGACGTCCGGACGGTGCGGACTGTGGTTCGTCCAATCGGTCAAAATACACATTGAATTTCACAGGCCGGAGTTGACGAGGGGCCTCGCTGCCGCACCTCGCTGCCCCGCTGGGTCCGGAGCCCGCGACATCGGCCGCGGCTGGCCCGACGGGTTGGCTGGCACCTCGCTCGCAGCACCTCGCTCGCAGCGCCTCGCTCGCACCGCGCCGTGGTGTGACTGGCACCGGCGAGCGCTGGTCTGCCCTCCTCGCAGCCGCTATGCTTCAGACCCCAACGCGAGCGCGGGATGCCACCATGACTGTTCCTCCGACCGATATTCGCTGGCTCCAGCGCCTCGAACACCTCGACCGGGCGCTTGCCTTGCTCGATTCGGTCGCCGTGCGGCCAGCTGGCACCTTGACCGAGGTCGAGCAGGCAGGGGGGATTCAGTTCTTCGAGGTCACCCTGGAGCTCGCCTGGAAGACGCTGAAAGACTACCTGGAGTGGAGTGGCCTGGAGGTTGTGCCCGCCTCGCCGCGCGAGGTGGTTCGGGTGGCGACGGCCGCCCGGGTCATCGATGACGGCCAGGTCTGGCTCGAGATGCTCGCCCAGCGGAACCTCGCGGCGCATACCTACGACGCCAACGTCGTCGCGCAGACCCTCACGATGTTGCGCGAGCGATTCTTGCCGGCGCTTCGAAGCGCCCACGACCTGCTACACGCGGCGCGCGCGGAGCTCGACCGATGACCGAGCACCCTGTGCCCGGAGACGTCGACCTGCCGGCCGCGCTGGTCGAACTCGTCCAGGGCGCGCTGGCCCGCCACCCGGAGGTCGAAGGCGCGCTCGTCTTCGGCTCGCGGGCGATGGGGCGGGCGCACGGCGGCTCAGATGTAGACGTGGCCATCGAGGGCTCGCTCGCGCCGATACAACTGGCACGCCTGCGCAGTGATCTCGACGACCTGCCAGTGCCATGGCGCGTCGACATCGTCGTCCTCGACGCGCTCGAGCACGCTGGGCTGCGGGCCCACATCGCCCAATGGGGCCGGCGCATCTGGCCGGTGGGCGGGTGATCATCGACAACTTGTGCCTCCCCCAAACTCGTCTGCACCCTTCAAGCGGCTCTCAGCTTGCCCGCCATCTGCCGCGAGGTGGGGGCGTGGTCGCTCGCGCTTGAGGGCCGTGATCTGTTGGCGGAGGGTGAGATTCTCCAAGACGAGGTCTGTCCGGGATCTGGCGAGGGCTTGGACCACTCGAACGACGATGACGATCGTGGAGACGAAGAGCCTTGGGAAAGTGAGTATGGTCCGGGATCTTGGTCGACGAACCCCGAGGTCTCAACATTCTCGTGGCGTCCGCAACCCGTGGTTATCGTTGGCATACTGGTGTTTGAGGAGATGGCGCGGCGCGGACGACCGCCTCGACCGCCAGGGCCTCGCCAGACGCGCTATTTGCAACCAGGCACCGACGTGTACTGGCAGCCCTTCGATGGGTCACACCAGTCAAAGGTGCAGCTCTTCTTGTCGTCGCAGCTCGCCGGCACCGCGTTGACACACTTGCCGGCGATCTTGCAGCCGTGGTGGGCGAAGGCGTTGGTGCGCATGATCAGGGTGCGCCAGTTCGGTCCGCCGTTGGCGGCCACCATCAGGTCCTGGGAGCCGGGGATCGCGTCGATCTCGTGGATGAAGCCGTTGCCCCACGAGCGCTCCCAGACAGGCTGGCCGCCAGGGCTGTACCACGACAGCCAGGTGCGCTGGCTCGAGCCGATCTTCTGCCATCCGCCGACCAGGTAGCTGTTGTCGGGGCGTCGCTGGACGACATCGACGCCGTGGTCCTGGTTGGCGCCGGTGTCGATGAAGCGTTCCCACTGCACCGAGCCGCCGCTTGAGACCTTGACGAGCCAGCCCCAGGTCCGGCCCAGGCCCGACCGCGAGCCGCCGATCAGCTCGCCGCCATCCGAAGCGGCTGCGACGTCGATGAAGTAGTCGTCCCACTTCTGCTTCGAGCCGATGCGCGTGTTCTTCAGCACCGTGCCACCGCTCGAGAAACGCCCGAGCCAACCCTCGGTCTTGGTACCGCTCTTGTCGGGCTTGACGGTCGCGACCACCGAGGCCTGGCCGTTGCTGCGCACGTCGCCGCGCGGCCCCCACAGCGTCGAGCCGGTGCCAGGACCGTCGGCGGTCGAGGCGATCTGGTAGGGCGTGTAGAGCAACTGCCAGCCGAGATCAGCCTCTTTGCTCGCATTGATCAGCTTCTGGTTCGCGTCGTAGCGGCGCAGCGAGAGGAAGTGCTTGTGATTGTACGAGTCCCAGCGGTCGCGCAGGACCGCGAAGCTGTTGTCGCTGTAGCTCAGCAGACCGACCGCGGTGTAGGGGTGGGTGCTGATCGAGCCGTTGGTCCATTTGACGCTGCCGTTGGCCTTGTAGGCACGCAGGTCGCCGTGGCTGCTGCCGTTCCAGCCGCGGCTGAGCACGACGGCCTCGCCCGCTGGCAGGCGCGCAACGGCGACGCCCCAGGTGCTGACGTTGCGGTGGAAGGTGGTCGCCCAGCGCACCGCGCCCGCCGACGACCAGCGTCTTACGAAAGCGCTGTGTTTGCCGCCTGCATACGTCTGGCCGGTGGCGAGGAAGTCGCCGTCGGTGAGCACGGCCGAGCTCGCGTGGACGTTGGTGCCGTTGCCGCCGTAGGCCGTCTGATCCCACCACAGCCGGCCCTCGTCGGTCGCCCCGCAGCTGCCCGAGCTGCACGACGACAGCGTCGAGCAGCCGTCTTTGGGGTCGCACAGCAGACCATTCGCGACCGGGTGCGTGCAGCCCGACTTGGCGTTGCAGCTGTCGACCGTGCAGGCCTTGCCGTCGTTGCAGCTACCCGCCGCCTTGGTCTTGCAGGTGCCAGAAAGGGCGCAGCTGGTGTGCCCCCACGGGTCGTAGCGGATGACGCGCCCGATCGTCGAGTTGCCGGTGTCGTACGTGCCCGCGACCACGAAGCCCGTGTTGCCGACCAGCGCCAGCGCTCGGCCGCTGCCGTGCTTGCTCCCCGTGGTCGTCTGCATCCACTGGCTGTTGCCAAAGTCGTCCGCTCCCCAGGTCCACAGCCCGGCGTTCTTGCCCGACGGCTGGTGGGTGCCGCCGACGACCAGCCGACCCTTGGCGGTGGTGGCCATCCCCGTGATGATGCCGGTTGCGTGGGTCTCGGCGGTCCACTTCGCCGCCAGGCTGTTGTCCAGGCCGATCATCCACGAGCACTGGGACTCGCCGCAGGCCGTGCGTCCGCCCGCCACCAGCGCGCCGTCGACCTCGGCGATGCCTTGGAGATGCGCGAGGCTGTTGCCGCCGAGGGTGACCGCCTTGCCGCGCACGCCCAGGGCTGTGAACGGCACCAGCAGGCCGTAGCGCGTGCTGCCGCTCATGTGCAGCCCCACCAGGACCGAGGTGCCGTCGGCGCGGCGCACCCCGCCAAAGTAGTAGTTGGGGTGCCCCTTGTCGTACAGGTCGTTCTCCCAGACCGTCAGCAGCGTCGCCGACAGCTGCATCGCCCAGGCGCCCGCCACGCCCGCGTTGTAGCGGTAGCCGACGAGCAGGAAGCCGCCGTACTTATCCGGCAGCAGCTGCGCGATCACCTCGTCCTTGCCAGTGACGCCGTACTGCTTGGTCGACAGCGCCGCGCCTTGATCGTCGTAGCGGATCAAGACGCCGTTGAGATCGCCGTCTGCTGTCGAGATCGCGCCGCCGACCCACCAGCCGCCGTCCTGCGCCGCGATCGCCACCAGAGCTTGCTGGCCGGCGTGTGCCTTTGGGCCCTTGACCGTCGTCTGCCATTCGAGCAGGCCGGCCGCGTCGAACTGGGCGACCCACAGGGCGTGATCCTTCTGGCCCGAACCGTTCGTGTTCCAGGTGCTGCCGACGGCGAGGATTCGGCCGTCGGGTTGGGCGGCGACGCCGTTGAATCCGCCGGCGTTGAGCGGTGGCGCGTACGATCGGTTGAAGTAGCGGTCAAAGCCGGCGCCGCTGCATTCTCCCGCCTTGCAGGCCCCGCCGGCGGTGCACGGATCGTTGTCCACGCAAGACCCGCCGTCGGGCCCGACCTGCGCGATGCACTGCCAGGTGGTCGCCGTGAGGGACTTGCACGCAGGCTCGTAGCACTGCTGCACGGCGTTGCCGCACACCAGCGGAGCGCCCGCCTTGCACACGCCCCAGCTGCACGCGTCGTTGAGGGTGCAGCCGTTGTTGTCGGCGTTGCACAGCTTGCCGTTGGGCGTGGCGGGGTCAGAGACGCACTTGCCGGTGTCGGGGTCGCAGCTGTCGAGGGTGCAGCCGTTGCCGTCCTCGCACGATGCAGCGTCGTGCAGGCAACCCTTGGCGGTGTCGCAGGCGTCGGCCGTGCAGGCGTTGTCGTCGTCGCAGTCGGCCACCTCGCCGACGCAGACGCCGCCCAGGCAGGTGTCCGCCGTGGTGCACAGCGAGTCGTCGTCGCAGGGCTTGCCGTCCTTCACTGACTGCGGAGCGCAGCTGCCGTCACCTGGCTCGCAGGTGTCCTTGATGCAGGGCTCGCCGAAGTCCTTGTTGCAGATGACCACGGTGGCGGGGTTGACCTTGCAAGCGGGCGAGTCGCCGCCCTTGTCGCAGTACAGCGTGCCGTTGCACAGGTTGCCGTCCTCCTCGTCCTGGCAGTCGGCGTCGTCCCAACAGGTG
>CALGHC010000621.1 GCA_937915965.1 uncultured Myxococcales bacterium | reverse complement strand
CGCAGACCCGCGGCAGACCCGCCGCAGACCCGCGGCAGACCCGCCGCAGACCCGCCGCAGACCCGCCGCAGCCCAGCGCCCTGGCATCTCACTGCCCTGGCATCTCGGCGCCCGGGTCGGGGACGGGACGCAACCCGGCGGCGTCGAGCAGCTCGGGCAGCCGGTTGAGTTCGCGGATCTTGTCGACAAAATGCACGTTGGCGCGCGCGCCGACCTGCTGTCGCACGGCCTCGGAGCGCACCGATGTGCACAGGAAGACCGGACCCTCGAAGCCGAACAGCCGCGCCGCGTCGATGCTGGCGATGCCGTCGATGTCGGGCATGATCAGGTCGATGACGAGGGCGGCGACATCCCGCTCTTCGCGCAGCCGTTGAAGCGCCTTCTCGCCACCGAGTGCTGGCAACGCTTCGTAGCCGGCGTGATCCAGAATCAAGCAGATCAGCTGGACGATGGCGTCCTCGTCGTCGCCGACGACCACGCGCGGCCGCGGCCGGTCGTCGGCGGCCGCCGTGTCCGCCGAGTCAGGTGGGGTCGCCTCAGGCCCGCCGAAGCGCCGGGCCGCCCACGCGTCCGACATGGGCGCGCGCAGCGCCTGAAGCCGCCGAACGACCTCCTTGGCGCTGTCGGGCCGCCCTCCTGGGTCCTTCGCCAGCAGCTCCAGTATCAGGCGGTCGACGGACGCGGGCGCCCAGGCCGCCGCGGGGCGCGACGACGGCACTGGTGGCGGATCTTCGACGTGCGCGACCAGCAGCTCGTAGATATCGTCGCGCCGGAACAGCGGCTCGCCGGTCAGCGCCATGAAGAAGACGACGCCAAGGCTGTAGAGGTCCGATCTCGCGTCGATGACCCCCGCCATCGCTTGCTCCGGGCTCATCGTCATCGGCGAGCCCATCGTCCGACCACCGCCCGTGACCGCCGCCTCCATCGCTCCAGTGGGAGCGGCTGGGTCGGCCAGGTCTGCTGGAGCGGCTGGAGTGGCTGGATCGGCGACATCGGCGGAGAGCGCAGCGCCGACGGGAATCGCGGCACCGACGAAGTCCTTGGCGATGCCAAAGTCGAGCAGCTTCGCGACGAAACCGCACAGCGCCTCGTCGTCGTCCTCGAGAAAGATGTTGGCCGGTTTGACGTCACGATGGACGACCCCCAACTGATGCGCTGCTTCGAGCGCTCGCGCCACGCCGATCAGCATCTCGAGGAGATCGAGCGTATCGAGGGGCCCGCGCCGGAGACGTTCGGCGAGGCTCTTGCCACGCAGCCGCTCCATGACGACATAGAGGCCGGCCTCCTCGTCGACCCCGAAATCGTGGATCGTGACGATGTGAGGGTGATCGATGGTGACGATCGTCTCGACCTCATAGCGGAAGCGCGCAATCAGCTCATCGCTGGCCTGCTGTCCTTGGATCAAAACCTTGATGGCGACGTCGCGAGGCATCTCCAAGTGGCGCGCCAGGTAGACGTGGCCATGGCCGCCTTTGCCCAGCTTGCCAGTGATGCGGTAGCGGCCGCCGACAACCTGGCCGAGAGATGGCTCGCCGGGGGCAGCTTCGACGAGGAGCGTGCCGTCCGCCGTGCAGAGCCGACTGGCAGCGTCGTGGCGGCGGCTGCATTTGGGGCAGATCTTCATCGAAGGTCATCCTACCGGCGCCGTCCAGGCCCGGTCAGCGCGTCTCGCCGCGGTAGTCAAATACGCCGGGCGCGTCGCTGAAGGCGGTGAACTTGCGCTCAAACGCCTTCGACGCCGACCCCTTGCCACAGCGAACCACGTGCGGCCCGGCGGGCAGAGTCAGCGTCGCGTGTTCGTAGCCGCGAATCTCGCTGTCGATGAACACATCCGCGCCGGCGGGGCAGTGCACCGTCGCCTTTGCTGAGACGACCGCCTTCGCCAGGCGCACGGAGACGTCCTTTGGCGGGGCCGCACTGCTGGACTCGATGACCACGGTCTGACTGGCGAAACCGGAGCTGCTGATCACCAGCGTGGCCTTGCCGAAAGGCACCAGGACGCGCGCCGGTGTCGCGTAGGGCCATGGCTTCTTGTTGATCACCATCGTGGCGCCGGGCGGGTTGGTGCTCACCTCAATGACCGCGTGGGTCTGCGCCAACGCCTTGAGCGTGTTGGCGCGGTACTCCAGCACGACCTTGCGTTGCTCGGTGGCCAGGGGCTGTTTGAGGGTCTCCTCAAGGTAGGGGTACGCCTCTTCGTTACGCTTGAGGGTGTATAGCATCGAACCCACGTTGAAGACCGCGTTGCTGAGCGGAAAGAGCTCCAGCGCGGAGCGGAACTTCTCAAGCGCCTGCTCGTACTTGCCCGCCTGAACCAGCACCTTGCCGTCTTCGTTCAAGCGCGATGCGGCGTCGTCATCCGATTCGCCGGGCCGCCTGTTGGGGTTGACCTTCGGCGCGGCCACCGGTGCAGGGGCGGCGGCGCCCGAATCGGCCGTCGCGGCTTGCGCTCCGTGTTGTTTGGGCGCGTGTTGGTTGGGCGCGTGTTGGTTTGGAACGTCGGCGTGGTCCGCCTCTGGCTGGCGTTGGGCGGCAGGGGCGCCACATCCGCTCAAGGCGGGCAGACAGATCGCGAGGGCCAAGGCGGCGGTGGGGAACGAATGGCAGCGCATGGATCTTCCTTTGAAGCTCGGATGCCGCCGGAGCGTACCAGCGGCTGATGGGGGGGCAGGAGGCTGCAACATCGCCCGGCCTCGGCCGCGTTGGCAAGCCCCGTTGCGCCGAAGGACCGTGGCCTTCATCCTGGCCGACGGTAGGAGGTGGCCTTGATCCTGGCCGACGGCAGGAGAACGCGGTCGCGACCGCGGCGACCGCGGCGGACGCCGGCGCCGCAGCGCGATGAAAGCAGGCTGTAGGGCACGATGTAGCTGATGTAGCTGAT
>CALGHC010000620.1 GCA_937915965.1 uncultured Myxococcales bacterium | reverse complement strand
AGGAATGCATCAGATTCGCTCGATCTCAACGACGCGAACGCCTGGCTCGGCAGATCTGCGGCCGTCGCCATGGGCGCGCCCGCAAGGGTGAAACTGTCGCCCATTTCGCTCGGCGCAACCACGTCAGTGAGGGCACCGTGCGGAGCCTCAACGGCATCGGCAAGGCCCGCCGGCTGCGCGGCGGCAAACGCTACCTGGTGTATCGGTCGCCGCACGAAGGCACCCGGCTGCGCGGCGGCGTGCTGATGCCCGACGATCGCGAGACCTTCTATATGCAACGGCCCGAACGCGGCTGGGGCACCCCGCTGACAGTCGACCTCCTGCGCATGAGCGTCAGCGCCGTCGAGCGCGCGGCTCCGCTTGGTACCCAGCTCGTGATCGGCGACCTCAGCCGCGCCGGGGGCGGCTGCCTGCCACCACACAGGTCCCATCGCGGCGGTCTGGACGTCGACATCGGCTACTACTTTCGCGGAGGAGATCAGCACCGCTGGATGCGACTGGCGACTGCGGCTACGCTCGATGCCGACCGCACCTGGTTGCTGCTGGAGGCGTTCGTCACGAGCGGACGACTGCAATATGCCTTCATCGACTATGACCTGCAGCGCCTGCTGCACGCCGCCGCGCTGCGATCGGGTCGCACCGCCGCGGAGCTGGCGCCGATCTTCCAATACCCCCGCCCGCTCGACCAGGCCCGCAGCGCCATCATTCGCCACCTCAAAGGCCACGCCGACCACATGCACGTACGCTTCACCTGTCCCCCGTCAGGCCCCTGCGTGCTCGCCGACGGACTCGCGGCACAGGTTCAGGACGTCCACTTCGTTCGGCGGGGCGGTGCCCGGGCAGAGGACCTGCACGGCGCCGCCAGATCACCGACGTCCCGACCGTCGCTGGTTCGGCGGTGGCGACGGTCCGTGGCGACCGCCGGCTTGCTGCGCTGATGCGATGCGGTCAGCGACGCGTTTGACAACGTGCCTCGGATGGCGGAATTTCCCGTCAGGTCGGCGCCGCCTGGGCGCAGGGGCGACCGGACGCGTGGACAGCCGCGCGACGTAGCAAGCCGAAGTGGCGGAATGGTAGACGCGGCGGTCTCAAACACCGCTGGGCATGCGCTCGTGAGGGTTCGATTCCCTCCTTCGGCACCGCGATTGACTGCCATCGCCCGGACTTGGCTGCCCCTGCGCGCAGACGACGGGCCGGCCGCTGGCCGGGATCACCGACGCGGCAGGGCACCGCCTGGACGCTCGCGCACCGCGATGGCCCAGCGAGGCACGATGAAACGGCGCGGCAGCAGATCAGACGTCGCGCGGACAGGGTCCAATGGGCCGGCGCACCGGCGGCGCCGCTTGTTGACGATCGCCATGCTGCTGGTCACAACACTGGCCGCGGGCCAGGTAGCGGGGCAGCCGGCCGCGCTCGACGAATCATCGAATCGTCTGCCGGCCGCCTCTCCTGCACCAACCGCGCCCGCACCAACCGCGCCCGCACCAACCGCGCCCGCACCAACCGCGCCCGCACGCCTTGAGGCCGAGTTGCGCTTCCGCGCTTCGACGGGGAGCCACCTGCGCCAGCTCCAGGCGGGGCAGGACTACCTCGTGCGCGGGATCTTCGAGCGGATTCGGCTCGGCGCCCACTTCGGCGGCCCGGGCATCTCCGGTCACGTCGAGTTGCAGTCGTCCGGGGCGTTCGGCGACACCGCCACCACCGACGACGGCTTGTCCCAGCCGTTGCCCGTCGGTCTGCAGCAGGGCTACGTGCACATCGACATCGCCGGCATCGACGGCCTCGACGTCGAGCTGGGTCGCATGGCCTTGGAGTACGGCCGCGGACGGCACGTGGGCAGCTACGATTTCCACGACAGCGGCAACGCTTTTGATGGGCTGAAGCTGCACTACGGGGTGGCGGAGTTCCTCGATATCGACGGCGTGGCGGTGCAGATCCGCCGCAACTCCGCCCAGCCCGACGAAGAGCGCACCCTGGTCGGCACCTACCTCGTCGGCCGACCGGTCGACGGTCTGCGCGCCGACGTCTACCTACTCTACCTGCGCGACGGCCGGGTCGCCCTGCGCGCCGAGCTTCAGACCGTCGGCCTGCGCATGGAGTGGCGGCCAACCGGCTGGCTGGTCCTGGAGACCGAGGCGGCGGTGCAGTTCGGCGACCTCCAGCCGCAGGACTACGCGACACCCCAGGATCACCTGGCATCGTCTGCCGTGGCGACGGTCGAGGCGAGTGGCCGCCTCGGCGTGCCTCTGCGGCTGGGTCTCTACGGCGCCCAACACTCCGGCGACCGCGACGCCGCGGACAACCAGAGCGCAGCCTGGCGGCCCCTGTACCCGTCCCTCGATCAGGTCGTCGGGCTGCTACAGATCTTCGCGCCGAGCAACCTGCGCCAGCTTGGCGGACACTTCGGCGGCGACATCCTCGCCTCGCTTGCCTTTGACATCGACGTGCGGGCTTGCGCGAGCATGGCGGGCGCGCCTCTACCGGCATTTGGCGGCCCCCTGGTCCCCGCTGGTGACGGCTGGCGCTATTCTGGGACTGAGGTGGACGCGCGTTTGACGTGGCGGCCGCTGCCGCACTCGGAGTTGCTCCTCGCGGCGGGCGCTTTCGCGCCGGCGCGCTGGCTTGCCGTCGAGGTCGGTTCGGGGCCCTCGCGGCAGTTCTTGTTGCAATGGTCCAGCCGATTTTGAGACGCGGCGCTTGCTGCCACCGCGCGACCGGGTAACACTGCGCGGAGTCTTCTGGAACGGCTGGCCGAGCCGCAGTCCGCGCCGGCGGTTCTTTCGGGGCCGATGGCGGCCGCACGCCGCTGAAACCCCAACGAGGTTGAGAAATGGGCCAAATGCAGATCATCCACGCGGGCAGAACCGACACAGGAATCGTCCGCGAACACAACGAGGACGCCTTCATCGTCGACGAGCGGACGTCGCTGCACGTGGTCTGCGATGGCGTCGGCGGCAGGCGCGGCGGGGCCGAGGCGAGCCGCGTCGCGACCGAGTGGATCGCCCATCGCGTCCGTGAGGGTGCCGCCATCCTGGACGCGGCTACGGACAGCCCCTCGGGCGTCAGCCGCCGCGCGGTCGGTCAACTCTTCGAGGCGGCGATCAGCGAAGCGAGCGGCCAGATCCGCCGCGCCGCGGCCGGCAACCCCGAGCTCGTCGGCATGGCCACGACGGTGGTCGGCGTCC
>CALGHC010000619.1 GCA_937915965.1 uncultured Myxococcales bacterium | reverse complement strand
ACAGTGTCTTCTCTAGCCGCTACAGTGTCTTCTCTAGCCGCTACAGTGTCTTCTCTAGCCGCTACAGTGTCTTCTCCATGCGCCACAGGTCGCGCAGCGGCAACCCGTCCCGGCCCAAGAGCGGCACCTCTGGCTTGACCTCGCGGACCCCATCCATTGCGTCGAGCTCCACCCCCACGAGGCGAAATCCGTGATGCAGCCAAAATGCGAACGCACCTAGATTGTCGTCGGCGGTGGCGAGCACGGCTGTCAGCACGCCGGCCTCGCGCAGCAGGCGCTCCGCTTCGGCGAGCAGGCGCGAGCCCGTCCGGGCGCCTTCCGGGAACGCGTCGATGGTGATCAGTTCGACGCAGGTCCCGTCGATGCGCCACGTGAGGATGCCGGCGAGCTCGCCGCCGCTGTCGCGGGCCGCGAGGCCATCGACGTCGGCGGGCAGGTAGGTGTCGATCGCGGTGACGATCGGCGTGCCCCAGCGGGTGGTCCAGACTTCCTCGATCGCGGCCTCGGTCGCGGGCTCGAAACTCAGGGGTCGGTTGGAGTTGGTGGATTGGTCAGTCATTGCATTCCTCGTTGGCGCACACGACACGTCCGCCCACAGCGTGCCGGGGGTACCGCCTTCGGGCGGGTAGCACAAGGCCTCGCCTCAATTCGCCTGTGATGGCCGGCCTCTTGTGACCACCGCCGCTGCTTCGGCTTCGAGCCGAAGCGCTCTCGCCGTCTCGCCTTCGCCTCGCGCGCACAGGGCGTCGACCGGTCCCTGCCAGATCACCCGACCACCGCGTTCGCCGCCGCCAGGGCCCAGGTCGATACACCAGTCGGCCTCGCGCAGCACGTCGAGGTTGTGCTCGATCACCACCAGCGTGTCGCCGCGGTCGACGAGCTCGTGCAGGACCGTGAGCAGGCGACGGACGTCGGAGAGGTGCAAGCCGGTCGACGGCTCGTCGAGCACGAAGAGGCTCTCGCTGCGGCGTTGGTGCGCGATCTCGCTGACGATCTTGACGCGCTGGGCCTCGCCGCCCGAGAGCGTATTTGATGGCTGTCCCAACCGCAGGTAGCCCAAGCCGATTCGTTCCGCGAAGGCGAGCGGGCGGTGCACTGCGGGCAGGTTGCGGAAGTGGTCTGCCGCTTCGGCGAGGGTCATCGCCAGGACGTCGGCGATGTGGGCCCCTGCGTAGCGCACCGTCAGCGTCTGGCCGTTGTAGCGGCTGCCGCCGCAGGCCTCGCAGGGCGTGTAGACGGTGGGCAGGAAGCTCATCTCGACGCGCTCGACGCCAGCGCCCATGCAGGTCTCGCAGCGCCCGCCTTTGACGTTGAAGCTGAAGCGAGACGCGGTGATCCCGAGGACCTTGGCCTCCGGCAGCGAGGCGAAGAGCCGGCGGATCGGGTCGAAGACGCCCATGTAGGTCGCCGGGCATGACCGCGGCGTGCGGCCGATCGGGCTCTGGTCGACCTCGATCAAGCGGCCCACTCCGTCGAGGCCCCTGAGGCCGTCGAGCTCGCCGGAGTGTTTGGCCAGTCCGCCGTCGCCGTCCTCGAGGATCCGGTTGCCGACCCGGACCAGCAGATCGCGGACCAGGGTGGATTTCCCCGAGCCGCTGACCCCCGAGACCACGGTGAAGCGGCCGCGGGGAAACGCCACGTCGATACCCGCGAGGTTGTTGCAGCGCGCGCCGATGAGGTCGACCCGCGGCGTGGTCGCCCCGACCGGGCGCGGCTGGACGCGGACCCGACGTGCGCGCGGATCGCGCAGCATGGCCGCGGTCGGCGAGTCCGACGACTCCAGCAGCTCTGCGAGCGGCCCGCTGTGTAGCAGCCGCCCGCCGCGCTGACCGGCGCCCGGCCCCAACTCGATGACATGGCTCGCGCGGCGGATCGTCGCTTCGTCGTGCTCGACCACCAGCAGGCCGTTGCCGCGCTCAATAAGGTCGTCCAGGGCCGCAAGGAGCCGCATGTTGTCGGTCGGATGCAGGCCGATCGTTGGCTCGTCGAGCACATACAGTACGCCGCAGAGGTTCGAGCCCAGCTGCGCCGCGAGACGGATGCGCTGGCTCTCGCCGCCGCTGAGGGTCGGTGCCCCGCGGTCGAGGCCCAGGTAGCCCAGACCAATTCGCTCCAGGAAGCGGCAGCGGCTGACGACCTCAGCGACGATGGGGCCGGCGATCTGCGCTTCGCGCGGTCCCCAGCGCACGTCGGCGAGGAACTCTGCGAGTTGCGGCGCCGTCCGGGCGGACACCTCGTCGATACGCTGGCCGCCTATTCGCAACGACCGCGCCAGATCGCGCAGTCGGCTGCCGTCGCATTGGTTGCACGTGGTGCGAACGCGGAGTTCGAGTAGCTCGCTACCATCCGCGCCCTCTCCAGCCAACGGCTTGTCTTCTTCTTGCTTTCGGTGGCGACTGGGGCGGCCGCGGCGTTTTCGCTTGGCTGCCTCGGCTGGTGGCTCGGTGCCGGTGCCCTTGCAGTGCGGACACCAGCCACGTTTCGACGTGAACGAGAAGAGGAGCGGGTCGGGTTCGTCCATGCCGATGCCGCAGGCCTCGCAGTTGCGCTGGCGCGACAGCGTTGTCAGGGCGCCGTCGCCGGTCCGGATCCGCACGGTGCCCGTGCCGACGGCGATCGCTTCAGCGACCCTCTCTTGCAGTACATCTGCGAATGGATCCCCGGCACCGAACGCTGCGATCACCTCGTCGATGTCATGGGTTTGGAAGCGCGCTAGCTCCGGCACCGCGCCGATGACCAGCAGCTCGCCGTCGACGATCAGGTGGCTGCGCCCCGCAGCGCGGGCCCGCTCGATGACCTCGCGGTGTTGACCCTTGCGGCCTCGGATCACGGGCGCCAGCAGCGCGAACGGCGCACCGCCAAACCGTTCGCCAATTACCGCTGCGATGTCGCTGGCGGACCGCGCCGATACCGCCTCGCCGCAGGACGGACAATGCTGGACCGCGCAACGGGCGTAGAGCAAGCGCAGATAGGGCTGGATGTCCGTGAGCGTCGCGACCGTCGACCTCACACCGCCCCGGGTCGTCCGTTGCGAGATCGCGATTGTCGGTGGCAGTCCGTCGAGGGCGTCGACGTCGGGTCGGGCCGCGGGTGGCAGCACCTGGCGAATGTATGGAGACAGACAGTCAAGAAAGCGTCTCTGCCCCTCGGCGAAGACGACATCGAAGGCGAGCGAGCTCTTTCCGGAGCCGGACAGGCCCGTCACCACCACGAAACGGTCGCGGGGGATGTCGACGTTGAGGTCGCGCAGGTTGTGCACTCGCGCGCCGCGCACCTGCAGCTCGGCGGTGGCCTGGGAGTCGGGTCGGTCGTCGGCTCGGCAGTCGGGTCGGTCGTCGGCTCGGTCGTCGGCTCGGGTCTCGCCTCGCGCCGCGCTGTTCGGGTCCGCGCCAGGCTTCGCGTCACCCCCGCGTTTGGTGGTGTCCGCCTCACGCAGGCAGATCGCCGTCGGCGAGTCGGCGACCTGGCGCAGCTCCGATGGACCGCCGGCGAAGAGGACGTGGCCGCCGTCTGGGCCGCCGCCCGGGCCGAGCTCGATGACCCGATCCGCGGCCTCGATCACATCGAGGTGGTGCTCGATGACGATGACGGTGTTGCCCGCGGCGGTCAGCGCGCGCAGGTTGGCGAGCAGGACCTGGACGTCGTCGACGTGCAATCCCGTCGAAGGTTCGTCGAGCAGAAAGAGCGCCCGGCGGGTCTTGGCACGCAGTAGATGAGCAACAATCTTGAGGCGTTGTGCCTCGCCGCCGGAGAGCGTCGACAGCGGCTGGCCCAGCCGAAGATAACCCAGGCCGACGTCGCACAGTCGCCGCATCGGTCGCGCCAGACCGACGTCGTCGCCGAAGACCGTCGCGACCTCGCTGGCGGTCATGGCGAGCAGGTCGGCCGCGCTGTAGCCGCGCAAGCGTACGTCGAGCACGTCGCGGTTGAAGCGGCGGCCCGAGCAGGCCTCGCAGACGATGCGCACGTCGGAGAGGAACTGCATCTCGACCGACTCGTAGCCGGCGCCTTCGCAGACATCGCAGCGGCCGCCCGCACGGTTGAAGCTGAAAGTCGATGCGGTGTAGCCGCGCCTGACTGACAGCGGATCCGCCGCCAGCCTCTTCCTCACGGCATCCCAGACCTTCAGATAGGTGGCGCAGTTGGCACGGCTTGATCCGGCCAGCGGCTCTTGGTTGATGGCGATGACGTCGGCGAAGTCGTCGGCGCCCTCGATCGCTGTGCACGCGCCCGGCGGGTTGGTCGTCAGGCCCCGCGCTCGCAGCAAGCAGCGGTGCAAAACGTCTTCGATCAGGGTCGACTTGCCAGAGCCGCTTACGCCACACAGGACGTTGAGCTGGCCATGCGCGAAGCGGATGTCGGCGCCGCGGAGGTTGCGCGCCGTCGCGCCGACGACGGTCAGCCAGCGCTGCGGTTCTCGCGGCTCGCGGCCGTTGTCGCCGGCGGCCGGTGTCGCCTGGGACGGTGACCGTGCCCGCCGCAGCGCGATTCCAGTGACGCTTGTCGGTGAGCGCAACAGCGCCTCGTAGGTGCCCTCGAATACCACCTCGCCGCCTCGCTCGCCCGCGCCGGGCCCGACGTCGATGACATGGTCCGCAGCGGCGATGATCGCCGGGTCGTGCTCGACGAGCACGACCGTGTTGCCGGTGCGGCAGAGCCGGTCGAGTACCCCCAGCAGGCGGGCGTTGTCCCGTGGGTGCAGGCCAACGCTGGGCTCGTCGAGTACGTAGAGAACCTGAGCGAGACCGCCCGAGAGCGCTGCGGCGACCTGGACCCGCTGCAGCTCCCCGCCCGACAGGGTTCGACCGCTGCGATCAAGTGAGAGATAGCCCAGCCCCAGCTCGTCGAGCAGTCCGACTCGCGCCGTGAGCTCTTCCAGTGGCAAGCGCAGCCCCTCGCGCAGCCGAGGCGGCAAGTCGAGGCCCTCGAGACGTTGCATCACCACCGCGACCGGCAAGGCGAGCCATCCCGGCAGATCGGCGCCATCGAGGCGCCACGCCAGCGCCTCTGGCCGCAGTCGCCTGCCCGCGCAGGCGGTGCAAGACACGTATTTGCGGTAGCGGGCCAGGAGGATCCGCACGTGCATCTTGTACGTGCGCTTCTCGAGCCATTTGAACCACTCGCGCAGCCCCCAGTAGCGCTCGTCGCTGCGCCGCTTGACCCGTGCCTGGCCATCGCCGATCAGCACATGATCGCGCGTGGCTTGCGGCAGCAGCGCCCAGGGTACGTTCATTTCGACGCCCTCACGCTCGCACATCTGCCGCAGCTGGCGACGCTCCCAGCTCGTCGTCCGTGTGGTCCACGGTTTGATCGCGCCGCGGGCCAAGCTGGCGTTCGGGTCGGGGATGCAGCGTTCTTCGTCGACGGCGATGGTCCTGCCGAAGCCGTTGCAGGTGGGGCACGCGCCCAGCGCCGAGTTGTACGAGAAGAGCGCCGGCGACGGCTCTGCCATCTCGGTACCGCAGCGCGAACAGGACAGGTCACGACTCATACGGTGGTGGATCAGTCCGGAAGGGGCGCCGTCGAGGTCGCCCAGACGCAGATCAGCGAGCCCCTCCGGCGCCCCCTCCAGCCAGACGTCGATGGTGCCGTCGCCCCGGCCAAGCGCCTGATCGATGGAATCGAACAGGCGGGTGCGCGCAGCTGGGTCGATCGCCAGGCGGTCCTGAACGACGTGAACGACCTGGCCTGCCCTCTCTGCTGCCGGGCGCTCAGCGAGACCGGCGATCTGTCCCGCCTCCAGGATTCGGTGGTAGCCGCTCTGCTGCAGCCCTTCGAGCGCCACCTCGGCGGCGGCGATCGAGACCAGGCGCAGCGGAAAGGTTACGACCGCCCGCAAGCCGATCGCTTCGGCGATCAGCCGCTCGACCAGCTGGGGTGCGTGATCGCGTCGCACGGCCGCTCCGCAGCCCGGGCACGTCGCCCTTGCTGCCGCCGCGAAGACGATCCGGAGCACATCGAGCACCTCGGTCATCGTCGCCACGGTCGCGCGAGCCGTACGGACGCGTTTGCCCTGCTCGATGGCGACCGACGGCAGGATGCCATCGATGCCGTCACAATCTGGGCGCGGCATCCGGTCGAGGAACTGACGCGCGTAGCTCGACAAGCACTCGACGTAGCGGCGTTGGCCCTCGGCGTGGAGCGTGTCGAAGACCAGCGAGCTCTTGCCCGAGCCGGAGACGCCCGTGACAACGGTGAGCTGGTCGCGCGGAAAGCGGGCGTCGACGCCGCGCAGGTTGTTCTGGCGCACGCCACGCAGGTGGATGAAGGATCGTGGCGGTTTGGGAGCGGGCATGTCGGCGCCGGTGCGAGCAGGGCCGCGAGTAGGGCCGCGAGTAGGGCCGCGAGTAGGGCCGCGAGCATGCCGACGCCCACGGCAGCCACGCAAGCCGAGAGCCGCAATCAGTCCATGCCTACTGCACGTACCACTCGTATCGGTAGGAGGCGCCCACCGTGCAGTGGTTGCCGTAGTGGTCGGTACCGATCGCCGCTTTGGTCTTGCTCGACGCCTCGCTGCCGTCTGGGTAGGCAGTACAGGCGCCGCAACCCGCGGTGCAGTAGCGCTGTGGGTTTCCGTAGGTGTCGAACTTCATGTGAGAGCCAGCCTCCAGGCTGTAGGGTCCCTGGCTGTTGCTGTCCATCTGCAGGCCGAGGCCGACGTTCGAGTTGTTGGCCCAGCGATACCATGACGACAGGCGGAAGCCATCCGCCGAGCTGCCGCAGCCGCCGTACCAGGAGTTCGTGTAGATCTCGTCGGCGAAACCGGTGAATGTGTCATAGGTCGCTGCTTTGCCCGCGGACCGAACGCCGGCGGTCTGCTTGTTGCCCGCGCCGGAATGGCCGCTGTTGCAGCCGGCGGTCGCGTTGGCGCTGGACGACCCCATCGCGACCGTGAAGAAGCTGTTGAAGGTTTTGGCCCCTGCCAGGTTCCAGCTTCGCCAGCCGGTCGGCGCCACGCCTTCGGCGTCGCCGTGATTGCGAACGACCAGCAGGAGCGCTGTACCGGCGATGCGCTCGGCAGCGACGCTCTTGTAGTCCTTGGCCCAGCGCTGAGCGAACGGGCCGTGCTCCTGCGTCGCGGTCCAGATCGGTTGGTTGAGAGTCGAGATCTCGCCGTTGGCCGTGTCGACATTGAGCACCAGCGTCCAACCGCCGCCATCGGTCACCATGTCGCAGTAGACCTGGAACGCCGGCTGACCGCCGCCGCCGTCCGGGTCGACACTGTAGACCC
>CALGHC010000618.1 GCA_937915965.1 uncultured Myxococcales bacterium | reverse complement strand
CGGCAAGGACGGCAAGGACGGCAAGGACGGCAAGGACGGCAAGGACGGCAAGGACACGAAGGCGCCCGAACCGGCGGACGAGACAGAGAAGGGACCGCAGCTCGGCGATATCACCGACTTCCCCAAGGGGACCCCGTTGGGGGTCCTACGCGAGGCCTTCTCGTGCGCGCTGGACATGAGCGAGAGCGAGGGTTTCGACTGCTACATGAAGCTCAACGTCTCGCTGAACCGGGACACCGATCTGGCCCGGCGGCACCTGCGACGCTACCAGTGGCGCTACTTCCGCGATCGCGCCTCGAGCTATGTGATCAAGGCGCAGCCCTTCACCGTCCGGGTCACGCGCTACTCGCCACGCAGCTGGGAAGACGTACGGGGCGGCTTCAAGATCTTCCTGTTCAGCAACCAGCGCGACAACCCGGCGCCGTGTACGTTCCGGAAGGACGACGGTGTGTGGCAGGTCTACTCGAACTCGCTGTAGCGACTCGAACTCGCTGTAGCGCCTCGACGTGCGCCATGTTCGCGGCGCTCAGCTGATTGCGACTGAACCGCGACCAATCAGGCGCTCGATCTGCCCGACCACATCGTCGCTCGGCTCAACCCGCAAGCCACCACCCGCCACGACCAGCGCCTCGCCCTTTTGCGGAACACGGACCTCCAGCCTCACCTCAGCGCTACCGGGCGCCGCTTCGAGCAAGCGCCGCAGGGCGACCAACCGGTCGCGGTCGCACTGCCCGGCGTTCAAGCGAACGCGCAGGTGGCGGGTATGGGCACGCAACGCGTGCTCAAGTAGCTCCGCGTCCTCAAGGAGCAGACGAACGCGCGTATCATCGGTGCGATCGAGGTCGAGCTGGATGGTCAGCAGCAGGGGCGCGTCGCTCTTGAGAGCCTCGTCGACCTTGGTGCTCTCCAAGGTGCGCGAGAATGCCATCACCTCGGCCTGACCGCTGAGGTCCTCGACGCCGATCCACGCCATGCGGGTGCCGCTCTGGGTGATTCGCTCGCGGACCGAGGTGACGACGACGGCGGCCCGAACGGTCACGCGGCGGCCGGCCCCCTGGGTCGAGGCGGGGTCTTTGAGGTCTGAGAGCCCCCGCACGCTCAGGCGATGGAGACGACCCGAGTAGCTGTCGAGTGGATGCCCCGAGACGTAGAAGCCCAGGCACTCCTTCTCGAAATCAAGCGTCTGCCGCATCGGCCACGGCTCAGTCACCGGCAGATAGGCGTCGTCGAGCTGCATGGCTCCGCCGCCCAGATCGAAGAGGGACGCCTGGCCGCTCTCGCGCTCCCGCTGTTCGGTCTGTGCGCGGTCGATGGCGCGGTCGATGTTGGCCCACAGCACGTCACGCGCTTGACCGAAGCTGTCGAAGGCGCCGCACTTGACCAGGGTCTCGATGACGCGCCGGTTGACCTTGCGCGTGTCGACGCGACGGCAGAAATCGTAGAGCGACTCAAACGGCCCGTCGCTTTGCCGCGACGCGATGATCGCCTCGATCGCGCCCTCGCCGACGTTCTTGATCGCGCCCAGTCCAAATCGGATCGTGCCGTCGCTGACGGTGAACGACCAGGCCGACGCGGTGATGTCCGGGGGCAGCACACGCAGACCCGCTCGGCGTGCCTCCTGGATGTACTGCACGACCTTGTCGGTGTCGCCCTGGTCGGCGGTGAGCAGCGCAGCGAAGAACTCGGTGGTGTGATGCGCCTTGAGCCAAGCCGTCTGGTACGTGATCAACCCATAGGCGGCCGCGTGCGACTTGTTGAAGCCGTACTCGGCGAAGCTCGCCATCAGGCCGAAGATCTCGAAGGCCACCTCTTCGTCGACACCGTTGGCGATCGCGCCAGCCACGAAGATCTTTTCGTGGTCGTCCATCACCTCCTTCTTCTTCTTGCCCATCGCGCGCCGCAGCAGATCGGCGCCGCCAAGGGTGTAGCCCGCGAGCGTGCGGGCGATCTGCATCACCTGCTCCTGATAGACGATCACGCCGTATGTCTCTCGCAGGATCGGCTCGAGCAGGGGGTGCGGCACCTCGACCTTCTCGCGGCCGTGCTTGCGCGCGATGTAGCGCTTGTCCATGGCCATGTTCAGAGGGCCGGGCCGGTACAGGGCGCCAGCGGCGATGATGTCTTCGAACTCCGATGGCTGCAGGTTCTTGATCATCGTCGTGAAGCCGCTCGACTCCATCTGGAAGATGCCGGCGGTCTCTCCCCGCGACATCACCGCGAAGGCTTCGGCCGAGGTCAACGACAGCTTGTCGATGTCGAAGGGCTCGGCGTCCACAGCTCGGCCTGCGTTGAGGATGTCCACACAGTGCTGGATCATCGTCAGGTTCTTCAGACCGAGGAAGTCGAACTTGACCAGGCCGGCCTCCTCAACCTCGTCTTTGGCGAACTGCGACACGTACTCGCCGTTCGCGCCCTTGCCCACCGGGACGTAGTGCCACAGCGGCTCCTCGGAGATCACGACGCCTGCAGCGTGCATGCCAACCTGGCGCACGGCTCCCTCAAGCTGGGCAGCGGTGTCGATCAGCACGCGGATCGTCGGGTCGGACTCGCACAGCTCGCGCAGACGCGGCTCGATTGACAGCGCTTCGCCGATGTTCTTCGCCTGGTCTGGGACCAGCTTGGCGACGTTGCTGACGTCGGCGAGCGGCACGCCGAGCACACGGCCGCAGTCGCGGATGGCGCCCTTCGCCTTGAGGGTGCCGAAGGTCGCGATCTGCGCGACATGGTCGCGGCCATACTTGTCGGCGACGTATTCGATGACCTCGCCACGACGATTGACGCAGAAGTCGATGTCGAAGTCGGGCATCGACACGCGCTCTGGATTGAGAAATCGCTCAAAGAGAAGTTTGTAGGGGATCGGGTCCAAGTTGGTGATGCGCAGCGACCACGCCACCAGGCTGCCGGCGCCCGAGCCACGGCCGGGCCCGACGGGGATTCGCTGCTCCTTGGCCCAGCGGATGAAGTCCCAGACGATGAGGAAGTAGCCGGGGAAGTCCATGCGCTCGATGACGTCAATCTCCAACTCAAGTCGCTCACGGTACTCCTGTTCTTCGCATGCCTCGCCCATCGCCCGCTTCTCGTCGAGCCGAACGGCGAGGCCCTCGCGCGCAACTTTGGCGAAATACGTACGGATGGTCTCGCCGTCGGGCACCTGATAGTGCGGCAGGTAGACCTCGCCGAGCCGCAACTCGACGTTGCACGCGGCCGCGATCTCGACGGTCGCGTCGCACAGCTGGGGGTGGGCGGCGAAACGCGCTCGCATCTCAGCGGCGTCAGCGAAATGCAGCTGAGTCGTCGGCAACCAATCCTCATCGATCGCCGCCTGCAGGCCCAGGCCGATGCACATCAGGACCTCGTGGGCTCGGGCACCGGCGCGATCGAGGTAGTGCACATCGTTGGTGGCGACGCAGCGCACACCATGATCCGCGGCGAGGGCCAGCAGGCGCGGCTGTAGCTCCTTCTGCTCGACGAGACCCGCGTCCTGGATCTCGATCCAGAAGCGATCGCCGAAGATCTCCTTGTATCGCTCGACGGCGCGCTTGGCCTCTGCATCCTGACCGCGCAGCAGGGCGTTGCCCACCTCGCCCGACAGGTCGCCCGACAGGCAGATCAAGCCGACATGGTGCTGGTCGAGCAACTCTGGATCGATGCGCGGCTGGCCCCCCGGCGGCGCGCGCAGGTGAGCGAGCGAGATCAGGGCGAGCAGGTTCTTGTAGCCCTCGAGGTCGACCGCCAACAGGGTCAGATGATGCGAGCGCAGGACGTGCTCGCCGACCGGCCGGTTCGCGATCGCCAGACAACAGCCGTAGATCGGCTTCACGCCGTGCTTTCGACAAGCGTTGGCGAAGTGGACTGCGCCGTGCAGGTTGTCGTGATCGGTGAGAGCGACCGCCGACATCCCCAGCGCCTTGGCGCGCTCGACCAGCTCGTCGATGCGGGTGGCGCCGTCAGCAATCGAGTACTGGCTGTGCACGTGCAGATGGACAAAATCGTTCATACAAGCCCGATTCTGGTCGATGCGCCGCGTCTGAGCCGCGGCGGTGGGGTCAGCCCGGTCGCCCGTCGGAGCTACCGTTGCTAGCCGACGCGTCGGACGCGGAGGCGACAGCTGCGGCTCGCTGCTCGACCAGATGGCTGGCCTCGAGCTGCTCGGCCTCCAGTTGTTCGGCCTCCAGTTGTTTGGCCTCCAACTGTTTCGCCTCGCGCCACCAGGCCTCAAGATCGGCGACCGCGCCCTTGTCGCTGCCGCTCGCGTCGAGCCGGCGTTCGACGTGGCCAAAGCGGCTGGAGAAACGGTCGAGGGTCCCGCGCAGCGCGTTCTCGGCATCAAGGCCGTGGTGGCGGGCGAGGCTCGCGACCGCAAAGAGCAGGTCGCCGGTCTCGCGCTCCAGGTCGGCAAGGTCGCCACGAGCGAGCGCCTCACGCACTTCTCCGAGCTCCTCTTCCACCTTGGCGATGACATCGTCGGGCTGTTGCCAATCAAAACCGATGCGCGCCGCTTTTTCGCCGATGCGGTGGGCACGAAGCAGCGCGGGCAGATGACGTGGAACGCCGGCGAGCGCGCCGCGACCGTCCTTGCGCTTGATCTGCTCCCACTGGTCGACGACCGCGGCGGCGTCCGTGATTGTCGCCGGACCGGTCGGCGCGTCCGCGCCCTCGGCCTGCACAAAGACATGGGGGTGGCGATAGATCATCTTGTCGGCGACGCCCCGCGCGACCGCCTCGGCATCGAAGAATCCCATCTCTTCAGCAACCCTGGCTTGGAAGACGATCTGCAGAAGTACGTCGCCCAGCTCCTCGCGGTGCGCCTCGGTCAGCGCCCGGTCGGCGTGCGGCTGGTCACCAGGCAAGGCGTCAGCGGCGGGGCCCAACGCGTCGATCGCGTCGAGGGCCTCGTAGCTCTCCTCGATGAGGTAGGGCCGCAACGTATGCAGGGTCTGCTCGAGGTCCCAGGGACAACCCTGTCCGCGGTCGCGCAAGCGCGCCATCACGGCGACGAGGCGCGCGAATCCTTCTGCGGGCAGATCGGCGGGATCAAACACGCGCCAGCTACCGGGTGGCCGGAGCGCCAGGTGCCGCCAAGGCCCCCGGCCCGCCAGACGCGCCAGGAGCGACCGGTCGCACGCGCGTGCCGGGGCGCAGGGACGGCATGGTCGGCCGCAAAATGGGGCGAGGGGCGGCGGCGGCAGCGGCGGCGGTCATAAAGACCAGCTTGCCCGCCCCCGTCAGCTGATGAAAATCCCCGCCCAAGGGCGCCCATGCGCCCATAAAGGCCAGGTTGCGTGGACCTTTCGAGTCAATCCGGTAGAGGTTGGCAACCCACCGCGCACCGGCCGCCGGCGCCTTGTCGAGACCGAACGCGCTCCACGGGATCGCGACCTCGACGGTCCAACCCT
>CALGHC010000617.1 GCA_937915965.1 uncultured Myxococcales bacterium | reverse complement strand
CAGCTGGTTGCCCGAAGCGCTCGCCGCCTTGCCCGTGCCGGTGACGCCGGTGCCGCCGTAGCCCGGCTGGGCGTCTTGCTGCCCCCAGTCGCCGCCAGGGTAGCCCAGGCCGCTGACGTCGATCTTGCCTGCGCCTGTCAGTTTGCCGGCGACTCGTATGGCCACCACGCCGCCCTTCTTGCCGTCGAAGGCCGAGGCCGTCAGCGTGCCCTGGAGGTCGAGGCTGCTGTAGTGGGGGATGCGCTGGGCCACCACCGTCTGGCCGGACAGGTCGCTGTTGGACGACGCGCCGTAGGTGCCGGTCAGCGGCTTCGCGAAGGTCAACGTATCGCCAGCGATCGACGCAACGTAGCGGGTCTCCCAATGGCCAACGGAGTTGAGCTTGCCGGCGCTGCCCATCAAGTTGATCAGCAACACCTCGTCGCCGGGCGCGATGCCTGCGGCGCCACCGGTCAGCTTGGCCGTCTGGTTGCCCAGACTGGTGACGGGATAGCTGACCGCGTCGGCAACGCTGCGGCCAGCCGCTAGCGTGGCTTTGTTCAGGTTGACCGTTCCTTTGAGGGTGACCGCGCCGTCCTTGCCGCTGCCCCACACCCCCGCCACGAGGCTCCACGGTACGATCAGCGCGTTCGAGCGCAGCCCCGTCACCGAATCGCGCACCGACAGCGCGACGAGGGCGCTGATCGGCGCGTCGACCGCGAGCGATGAGCCGATCGAGGTTGGCGAGGTCTTGCCGGTGATCGCCACCTTCGTCTCGAAGAGGAAGAGCTCGGGCGCCTCGCCAAATCCGCTGCCGATCAGCACGAAGGGGGTGTTGGCGGAGATCTCGGCGACCGGCTGACCGTCGCCGTCCGCGAGCGACGAGACGTTCGGGACCCCGAGCGCGCCCTTGACCGCCGGGTCGAGGTCGGCGACTCCGACGCAGCCCGCGCACTGCAGGTCCAGCGCCAGCTTGGCCTCGGTGGCGGCGCCACCCTTGCTGTCTGAACCGGCGAAGTGGAAGGCGACCTGGTCGGCGGTCACGCAGCCCGTGCATTGCAGCTTGCTGGCCAACCCTGCGGTGGCGGCCTCGTCAGCGCTGGTGGCGGTGACGGCGGTCTGGGCCTGCTCGGCGAGCTTGGCGGTGCCGGCGGCGTCGGCGTACAGCGCCGTGTCGGCCGGGCCGCCTTTGCTCTTCGAGCCGGCATAGGTGAAGGCGAGGTGCTTGTCCTCGATGACTCCGGTGGCGATCGCCGCGCCGTCGACCGCGCCCGTGGCGATCATGCCCAGGCCGACGCAGCCGCTACATGCCAGCCCAGCCGCGAGGTCAGCGCTGCGGGCGTGAATCGCATACGGCACCTCGTGCAGGGCGACACGCGGCAGCTCGGGGTCACCACCGATGCGCACGCCGACCCAAGCGGCCTTGGCACCGCCCGCGCCGGTGAAGAGGCCATCGTCGAGGGCAGCGCCCGCTTCGGGCGAGCCGGCGATCAGGCCGAAGACGCCGCTCGTCACCGGTACGGCCACCCAGGTCTCTTTGTGCAGCGGCTCGACGCCGTCAGCGGTGGCGTACAGCGCGATCACCAGCGCGTAGTTGCCGTCGGCAACCGGTCCACCACCGGCGGTACGCAGGTGGCCCTCCAGCGCAAGCGCGACCGGCGCGGCGCCGGCAGGCGCGGCGACGGCCATGGCGGCGACGGTGCAAGCCAGGGCGAACGCGTATCGGAACGGCAGCAAGTGGGGACGGGTCGATGACGCCATGGCGGCCTCCGTAGTTGTCCCGGCAACCTAGCGGTCTTGGCGGGGAACGGCAATCAGCGCGTCGCGTCGTCCTCGCTAGATCCGTCGCGGTCGTGCTTCGTCGCGAGCCACGCCGCCCTGCTGGCCTCGTGCTTGGTCCAGCCCAACGCCGGCTCGTGATCTGGATCAGGCGGATACACGGCATTTGACAAGTGCGAACTTGACGCCGGCCAAATTACAGAATGATCCAGGTCAAACGAAGCATTTCAAGGTGTTGCGCTATTCTGGCGGGCGCCTAGTCTCCCCTTCGTGTGGACCGCGGGCCAATCGGCCGGGTCCGCCGACTTGCTGCCCGCCGTGTGCGACGAAGCCAGCCGATGCGGCGCTTCGGTCGCGAGAGAGGGACGCTGAACAGCGCCGGGCGATCAGCTTGAAACAGGCCGTAGAGGCCGATTTGCCGGTGCGCACTCGTGGGCGGGAGGACCGCACGCGGACGGTGACCGGAGAGGGATGAAGCAAGCCATGAAACGCATTGTATTGGCGATCATACTGGCCGCGCTCGTCTTCGGTTGCGAGGGCGCCGAAGGCCCAACGGGCACTGCTGGAGAGCAGGGCCGCGCGGGCGACAAGGGCGACGCCGGCGACAAGGGCGACAAGGGTGACAAGGGCGACAAGGGCGACAAGGGCGATCCCGGCAAGGGCGACCCTGGCGACAAGGGTGACAAGGGTGACATGGGCGACCTGGGCCCCAAGGGCGACAAGGGCGACAAGGGCGACAAGGGTGACAAGGGCGACAAGGGCGACAAGGGCGACAAGGGCGACAAGGGCGATATTGGCGACGTCGCCACGGCCCTGGGCACCATCACCGGCACGGTCATGGCCGCCGACGCCGCTTTGGCGGGTGTCGACGTCACGACCACGCCCGTTGGCACGAAGGTCACCACCGACAAGGACGGCAAGTTCACGCTCGCCGATATGCCGGTCGGCGCCTACATGCTGACCTTTGAGAAGCCCGGCTACGTCAAGGCGATGCTCAACGCGGTTGGAGTGGTCGCGAAGAACACCACCGACGTGGCGATCTCGCTGGACGCCGGTGGCGCCATCGGCAAGGCGCCGAGCGTCGTCGTCACCAGCAACTACCTCGCGGGGTACGGCGCGAAGGTGACCATCAAGGCGACCATCGAAGACGCCGACACGCCGGCGAAGGATCTGAAGCTCGCATGGACGCTGACCAACGGCGTCGGCGCGACGATCGCGCTGACGGGGGCGACGACCGACACGGTCGGCTTTACGACCCTGACCCTGCCTGAGTCCAAGAAGATCACCAACGAGCGCTTCGGCGTGATGGGTATCTCGCACGACGAGGCCGGACACTACGTGGCCACGCTCGCCGTCACCGACCCGCAGGGCAACACCACCAAGGCCTCGGCCACGGTGATGTCGACGTCGGTCACCACGGGCCTGCGCAACGTCATCGTTGGTGTGCCGCAGTGGATCGGCGGCGACGGTGGCGAGGGCAAGACCTGGAAGTGGGCCCTCGATGTCAGCGGCGCGGCTGGCTCAAAGGCCACCCTGTCGTCGACCACGGCGCAATACGTCAGCTTCACGCCAGACGTTCCGGGTGTGTACAAGGTCACGGAAGGCGACAAGAGCCTGACGATGTACGCGGCGGCGAAGTGGCTGGGCATCAACGGCGCCATGGACGGCTGCAAGGGCTGCCACGACGGCAGCACCGCGCCCGACGCCTTCACCGGTTTCGAGAAGACCCACCACTGGACCGGCATGCCGAAGAAGTTCGACGGTGTCGCAAGCTCGCACTTCGGCGAGAGCTGCTTGGCCTGCCACACCGTTGGCTACGACGAGGTTGGTCAGAACGGCGGCTTCGACGATGTCGCCGCCGACGAGAATTACGAGTTCCATGGCGCAACTGGCGAGTGGGACAAGCTGTCGAAGCTCAAGCCCGGCAAGCTCGCGGGCATCCAGTGCGAGAACTGCCACGGCCCACAGGACAAGGGCGGCCACAAGCTCAAGGACGACCGCTTCGCGCGCGTCTCGTGGCAGACCGAGGTCTGCGCCTCGTGCCACCAGGAGGAGACTCACCACTACCGGCCCTCGGAATGGCAGAAGTCTGCGCACGCGAACTGGGGCACGATTGGCCACGGCACCGTCGAGGGCCGCGGCGCGACCGCGCAGCACTGCGGGCGATGCCACTCGGCGCAGGGCTTCGCGCTGTACGTCGAGGACCTGAAGGCCGGCAACGTGACGATCTCCTGGCCCGCGGCTGTCAACGCGATGCCGGAAGTCACCGACGCCGACAAGAAGGCCAAGACTGCCGCCAAGGTCGCCTGGCTCGCCTCGAAGGGCATGACGACCGCCGAGGTCGCCAACGTCTCGTGCACCGCGTGCCACGACCCGCATGCGGGCGGCGTACCGGCGCAGATTCGCCTCTACGATGAGATCAAGGCGCTGCCCAACGGCATGACCGACATTAAGGGCGTCGGCGCTGGCGCGGTCTGCATGGCGTGCCACAACACCCGCAACGGCGAGCACACCGACTGGGTCAAGCAGACCAGCTTCTCCGGGCCACACTATCCCGCCCAGACCGACGTGCTCTTCGGCTTCAACGCCTACTTCGTGCCGCGCTACAACCCCGGGCCGCACTTGACCATCGAGGGCACCTGCGCCACCTGCCACGTCGGCATCCCAAATGCGGAGAACGTGGCGCAAAAGCGCTCGGACAACCACACGTTCAAGGCCGACGCGACGATCTGCGCCGCCTGCCACGGCGACAAGATTGGCGGCGAGACCTTCATCGAGACCAACCACAAGCAACTTGAGAGCCTCAAGGAGGCCGTCGCGGACAAGGCGATGGAGGCCTTCGACGCGCAGGTCAATGCGGACGGTGGCTTCTTCGTCGCCGTCAGCGACGACGCGACCGGCAACACCGCGTTGGTCGAGATCAAGGTGGCGCCCGAGAAGGTCGAGCTCATCCACACGCACGGTCAGATGGGCTTCGAGCTCTTCATGAAGGACGACGTGGCCTTCAAGTGGGTCGACAAGGACGACAAGGAGATCGACGCTACGTCGAAGGACTTCCACGTCCGCGCCGACAGCGTCTACAAGGCCATCGACAAGAAGGACAAGGTGTTCACGCCGAACACGACCTTCACCAAGGCCTGGTGGAA
>CALGHC010000616.1 GCA_937915965.1 uncultured Myxococcales bacterium | reverse complement strand
GCGGCAAGGGCGGCGCGGCGGCCGAGAACAGCTCGGCCACCTTCTGCACATCGCGGGGCGGCAACGGTGGAGCGGGGGGCGATGGCGGTCACGGCGGCGGCGGCGGCGGCGGCTGCGGCGGACCGTCGATTCAGCTGGCGATCGCGGGCGCCAATGGCGTCAGCCTGAAGTCGCTGCTGAAGCTCAACCAGTTCAAGCTGCAGGGGACGCCGGGCCAAGGCGGCCAAGGCGGCCCGTCGGTGGGCGAGCCCGGCAAGCCGGGGTCGGCTGGAACGGTCGCCCAGATTGCGCTGTACTAGAATCTGGGCGCGTTCCAACCCAGCGGGTCGGGATCGCAGGCGTGCGCCCCCCCTTCCCTGGCAGGGCGTGCTGACGCCCGCGAGCCCCGAGCCTGCGAGCCCCGAGCCCCGAGCCCCGAGCCCCGAGCCCCGAGCCCCGATGCACGCCAGCGCCGATCCTGCTGACCGCACCGTGCGCCGTGCCCTGGACGCGATCCGCCGGGTGGTGCGCCGCCACGACCTGTGGCGCCACGGCGACCTGCTGCTGCTCGCGTGCAGTGGCGGGTTGGACTCGATGACGGCGCTCGCGCTCCTCGATCGACTCCGGCCGTCGCTCGGCCACAACCTCGCGGTCGCGCATGTCGATCATGGGCTGAGGGCCGCTGCGGACCGGGACAGCGCGCTTGTGACCAGCGCGGCGACCGCGCGGGGCCTGGCCGTCCACCTCACGCGGCTCGCCCTCGAAGCCGGTCCAGATCTGCAAGGGCGCGCACGCACCGCCCGTTACGACGCGCTGACAGCGACCGCGCGCGCGGTGGGCTGCGCCCGGATCGTGACCGCGCACCACGCCAACGACCAGGCCGAGACCTTGATCATGCACCTCGCCCGCGGCGCCGGCCCGGGGGCGCTCGCGGGCATCCGTCGGTTTCGCGACGACGGCGTCGTCCGCCCACTGTTGGAGCTCGACCGCGCGACCCTGGTCGCCTGCGCGCTGGGCCTGGGGGTGCGGTGGATCGACGACCCGAGCAACGCCGATCGTCGCCACCTGCGCAACCGGCTACGGCACGAAGCCCTGCCCGTCCTCGAGATGGCTCGGCCCGGAGCGGCGGCCGGGCTGGCTCGCTCGGCCGCAAACCTCGAGGGCGTTGGAGACGCGCTGGACTACTGGCTCGTTCGCGCCCTGCGCGACGTCTGGCTGCCGAGCGACTCCGACACCCTGGCCCTGCCACGATCGGCTGTGCCAGCCGATTTCTTCGCCTTGACCGCTCTGTTGGGCTTCGTCGCGCGCCGCCTGGGTTGCCCGCCGGCGAGTCGCCGAGCAGCCGAACAGGTCCACGCAACGCTCACAACATGCCAGCGAGGAAGCTGCCGACTGCGAGGAATTGACGTACAAATCAGCAGCGACCAGGTCGACTTCGCCCGTCGCAACGTTGCACGCCCCGGGGGTGCGGACTAACCTGCTGTCGATGGTCGTGGCCAGCCTTTCGGCCGTGCGTCCTCGCGGAGAGCGTCTTGAAGCACTACAAGAGCATTCTGGTCTGGGTCGTCCTGATCCTCCTGTTCGTGTTCATCTACCAGGGGCTGCGCACTGGCAACGCCGGCAAGCAGATCACGTTCAGCCAGTTCATCCATGCGGCCGAGAAGGGCGACGAGTCCGGCCAGAAGGTCGAGTCGATCACCGTTCGCGGTCAGCAGATCGAGGGCAACTTCCACGATGGCACGCGGTTCACGACCACCGGTGCGCTTGAGGAGTTCCACAAAGAGCTGATCGACGGTGGCATCGACATCTCCTACGAACGCGAAGATGCCAACGCGCTGTGGATCTCGATCCTGGGCACCTGGCTGCCGATGATCCTGCTTTTTGTTCTGTTCTTCTTCTTCATGCGCCAGCTACAGGCTGGCGGCGGAAAGGCGATGAGCTTTGGCAAATCGCGCGCCAAGCTGCTGAGCGAGTCGTCCACGAAGGTCACCTTCGACGACGTCGCTGGCATCGAGGAGAGCAAGCAGGAACTTGAGGAGATTATTCATTTCCTTCGCGACCCCAAAAAGTTCACCCGCCTCGGCGGGCGCATCCCAAAGGGCGTATTGCTGATGGGATCGCCGGGCACGGGCAAGACGCTGCTGGCCAAGGCCGTCGCAGGCGAGGCCGGTGTCCCGTTCTTCTCGATTTCGGGCTCTGACTTCGTCGAGATGTTCGTCGGTGTGGGCGCCAGCCGGGTGCGGGACCTCTTCGAACAAGGCAAGAAGAACGCGCCCTGCATCATCTTCATCGACGAGATTGACGCGGTTGGCCGCCACCGTGGCGCGGGCATGGGCGGTGGACACGATGAGCGCGAGCAGACCCTCAATCAGCTACTCGTCGAGATGGACGGCTTCGAGGCGAACACCGGCGTGATCATCATCGCTGCGACCAATCGCCCCGATGTGCTCGACCCCGCCCTTCTGCGAGCTGGTCGATTCGATCGCCGCGTGGTGGTGCCGACGCCGGACGTCAACGGCCGCGAGGCGATCCTCAAGGTCCACACCCGCAAGGTACCGCTCGCCAACGACGTCAATCTCGCCAAGATCGCGCGCGGCACCCCGGGCTTCGCAGGGGCCGACCTTGAGAACCTGGTCAACGAGTCAGCGTTGTTGGCAGCGCGCCTCGACAAAGAACGCGTCGAGATGATCGATCTCGAGTCCTCCAAGGACAAGGTGCTGATGGGCGCGGAGCGACGTGGTTTGATGCTCGGCAAGGACGAGCTGCACAACACCGCGATGCACGAAGCTGGTCACGCCCTGGTCGCCAAGTTCGTCGAGCACAGCGATCCGCTCCACAAGGTCACGATCGTGCCTCGAGGGCGAGCGCTGGGCCTGACCCAGCAGCTCCCGGACCGCGACCGCTACTCTCACTCTCTGAAGTACCTGCACGACCGGGTCGCCATCATGATGGGCGGACGTATCGCCGAGGACCTGTGCATCGGCGACATCACCACCGGCGCGGCCAACGACATCGAGCAGGCGACCGAGTTGGCCAGACGGATGGTCTGCGAGTGGGGCATGAGCGATCTCGGTCCCCTCACCTTCGGCAAAAAGCAGGGCGAGATCTTCCTGGGACGAGAGATGGCCAGCCAGCGGCAGGATTTTTCGGAGCAGACGGCGGTCGCCGTCGATGACGAGGTCCGCCGCATCGTCACGACGAACTATGAGCGCGCCGAGAAGATCCTCCGCGAGAACCGCAGCCAACTGGAACAACTCGGCGAGGCGCTCTTGGAGTTCGAGACGCTCGACGGCGAGGAGGTCGACTGGCTGCTCGCTGGCCACGAGGTGCGCGAGCTGCGCGCGCGCCGCGACCGCGAGCGCGAGATCAACCTGGTACCGGAGGACCGCGCGCCAGAGGGCAAGCCCGAGAAGGAGCCGCCTCAGGCGGTGATCGACGGGCTGCCTGGGCTGCCAGAACCACTGCCGCACTGACCTGGCGCGGCAGCTCGGTTCCGGAAGCGGCCTGCGTGTGGCACAGATGGCCGCCACGCGCCTGTGCCGGCCGGCGCGACGCTGCAGCAATCTGACCGCTGCAGCGTCGACGGCGACGGCGACGGCGACGAGACAATCTGAGTTGGAGCCGCCATGAGACTCGCCGGACGGACGATCTCGCTGAGGCGACCCTGGCTCGTCGGTATCCTCAACATCACCCCAGATTCGTTCTGGCAGGGCAGCCGTGTCGCCGGATCGGCAGCGTTGCACCAAGCCGCTGAGGCGATGGTCGAGGCCGGCGCAGACCTGCTCGACGTCGGCGGAGAGTCGACACGCCCCGGCGCCGACGAAGTTAGTGAACAAGAAGAGCTCGACCGGGTACTGCCGGCCATTGAACTGCTGCGAGCGGCCTTCGCCGCACCGCTGTCGATCGATACGCGCCGCGCGGGGGTTGCACGAGCGGCGCTCGCTGCAGGCGCGGTCATGGTCAACGACGTCAGCGGGTTCGCGGACCCGGCGATGGCCGACGTCGTCCGCGGCGCCGACGCCGCCTGGGTGCTGATGGATATGCCGCACGCGGTCGGCCAGATGGCTTGGTCGCGGCGCACCGAACAGACCCCCGCCGACCTGACCGCCGGCGTCGAGACTGTCGTCGAGAGGCTGGAGGACGCGATCGCGCGGGCCGTCGCGGCGGGAGTGGAGCGGGGCCAGCTGGCCGTCGATCCGGGCATCGGATTCGGCAAGTCTGTCGCGCAGAACCTCTTTTTTTTGCGACGCATGGGCCCTCTTGCTAGGCTCAAACTGCCGGTCTACATCGGACCGTCGCGCAAGTCCTTCCTCGCGTCGATAAGTGACGCTCCGGTCGAGAGTCGTCTGATGGGGACCGCCGCCGCTGTGACCGCTGCGATCCTGG
>CALGHC010000615.1 GCA_937915965.1 uncultured Myxococcales bacterium | reverse complement strand
CGGCCCGGGGCCCAGTGGCGCGACACGATGCGCGTACGAACGGCCCGCATCGACATGACATTCGCCCGCGAATCCGGCCCCGACGGGCTGGGCACCGCGCTGCGCCGGATCGAGACCAGCGCCGTCGAGGCCGTCCGCGCCGGCCACTCGATCGTCCTGCTCAGCGACCGCGACGCGACGAGGGATCGTCCGCCGATCCCGAGTGTCCTGACCCTGCGGTCCGTGGTCAACGCGCTGAACCGCCGTGGCATGCGGCTGGAATGCTCGGTCGTGCTGGAAGCCGGCGACATCCGCGGCACCCACGACGTCGCCTGCGCGATCGGCTTCGGCGCGACCGCGGTCTGCCCATGGTTGGCGTTCGAAGTGGCGAGGTCACCCGGACACCGCGGCGCGGGCGACCTCACCGCGGCCGCCCGCAGCGCCAACCTGCAGCGCGCCATGGAGTCGGGACTCCTCAAGATCATGAGCAAGGTCGGCATCTCGGTGGTGCGCAGCTACCAGAGCAGCAAGCTGTTCGCCCCGCTGGGCCTGAGCGACGACTTGATCGCGGAGTTCTTCCCCGGCCTGCAAAGCCCAATCGACGGGCTGGACCTGACGCGGCTGGCCGAAGACATCCTGGGCGCGACCGAAACGGTTGAAGAGGAACCTCCGCTCGCCCACATCTACCGCTTCAAGGAACACCGCAGTGAGGTGACCGGCGAGCGGCACGCGATGACGACGCCGCTCGCGCGGTTGCTGCACGAAGTGGCGGAGGCCGATGAGACGCAGGGCGCGGCGGCCTGGCTGCGCTACCTCGAAGGCTTCCGCAAGCGCGGTCCCGTGCGCCCCCTCGATCTGCTCGATCTGCGCCGATCCGCGGCGGCGCTGGCGATCGAGTCGGTCGAGCCGAGCAGCGCCATCCTGCGTCGGTTCGGCTCAGGCGCGATGAGCTTCGGCGCGTTGAGCGCGCAGGCACAGCGCGACATCTTCCTCGCCATGCGTCTGGTCGGCGGCCGCTCGAACAGCGGTGAAGGGGGTGAAAACCCTGGCTATTTCGAAGACGGCACGACCGCGACGACCAAGCAGATCGCGTCGGGCCGCTTCGGGGTGACGGCCGAGTACCTGGTCACCGGTCAGGAGATCGAGATCAAGATGGCTCAGGGCGCCAAACCCGGCGAGGGCGGCCAGCTCATGGGCGTGAAGGTCGGCGCCGACATCGCCAGGGCGCGCCACGCCGGGGTCGGCGTCGACCTGATCTCGCCGCCGCCGCTGCACGACATCTACAGCATCGAGGACCTCAAGCAGCTCATCTACGAACTGCGCCAACTGGCGCCCACGACACCGATCTGCGTCAAGCTCGTCGCTGGCGCCCGCGTCGGCACGGTGGCAGCCGGCGTGGCGAAAGCGGGCGCCGACGTGATCCAGATCTCCGGCGGCAGCGGCGGCACCGGAGCAGCCACGATGAGCTCGATGATCCACGCCGGGTTGCCGTGGGAGATCGGCCTCGTCGACGTACACCAGACTCTGATCGACCAAGGCCTGCGCGATCGCGTGCGTTTGCGGGTCGACGGTGGGCTGCAGACCGGCCTCGACATCGTCATCGCGGCGCTGCTGGGCGCGGACGAGTACGGCTTTGGCAAGCTGCTGCTCGTCGCCCAGGGCTGCATCATGGCGCGTGTCTGCGAGACCAACCGCTGTCCGCGGGGGATCGCGACGCACGAGCCACGCTTCCTCGACAAGTACCAGGGCCGACCTGATCAGATCGCGACCGTCCTGGGCCGCCTCGCCGACGAGGTGCGCGGCCACCTCGCCACCATTGGTGCCCATGGGCTCGAGGAGATCATCGGCCAGACGCGCCACCTGCGCCCAAACCCAGCGCACGCGGAGTTCATCGCTGACCGGGGCCTGGATTTGGGCTGGTTCACCCAGGGTTCGTACTACAAGCGGGTCGCGCAGCCCGCGACCGAGGACTTCCCGGTCAGCTCACTGAACGCGCGCATCGTCGCCGACGCCCGCCCTGCCCTGGTCGACGGCACGCCCGTGTCGCTGCACTACCCGCTGGTCTCGACCGACCGGGCGGTGCTGGCGCGGCTCGCGGGCGAGCTCGCCTGGCGCTCGCACCGCGCCCGCATGGCCACCATCGCAGGCACCGGCGCACCCGACCACAGCGCCCATACCCTGCCCGACGACTCGGTCCGAATCACCTTCGAAGGGAGCGCTGGCCAGGGGTTCGCCGCCTTCCTGGTGGGCGGCGTCGATGTCACGTTGCGTGGCGAGGCCAATGACAACGTCGCCAAGTCGATGTCCGGCGGCCGCGTTGTCATTCGGCCCCACCCCGACGCCCAGCTTGCGGCCGAAGAGAACGTGATCATCGGCAACTGCGCGCTGTACGGCGCGACCGGCGGCACAGCGTTCGTCCATGGCATCGCTGGCGACCGCTTCGCTGTGCGCAACAGCGGCGCGACGGCCGTGACCGAGGGCGCAGGCCTGCACGCGTGTGAGTACATGACGCGTGGTGTCGTCGTGATCCTCGGCAAGCTCTCGCACAATGTCGGCGCAGGCATGACCGGCGGCCGGATCTTCCTGCGGTCAGACCAGGTCGCTCACCTCAACCCCGAGTACCTGGTCGCCCGTGCACTCGACCCCGACGACGTCGCGACGATCGAGACGCTCCTGCGCGCCTACCACGACGCGACCGGTAGTCGCACAGCCGGCGGGCTACTGGCGCGCTGGCCGGAGTCCGCCGAGTCGCTGCGATGCTGCGTGCCAGTCGGCGAGGTCGAGGCGGCGGCAACTTGATCAGGGGGAGAGCTGGCCCCGGCTCGAGCCGTGCAGCGACACCGGCGAGCGGTGACGGCGCCTCAGGGCGGCCAGGGCGCGCCGACGAGCGCCGTGGCCGAAGCGACCAACTCCTTGCACGTCATCTGGGCCTCGACCGGCACCCACAGCAAGGTCTCCGGGGCACCGCTACTTACCGGCGCGGCCTTGGTGTCGGCGACGATCAGCGAGCTGCTTGCTCCAAGGATCGCCTGCTCGAATGTCACGGTGGGCGCGGCGGTCACCCTTCCCTCGACGCTCAGCTCCCCCTGCCACGCGCTCACGGTGCGCTGCGCCACGTAGATCTTCTGGTCGCCAAGCAAGGTAATCGCCACGTCGACCGTCACGCCGGGCTTGCCGTCCTGGTCCGTGTCCTCGACGGCGGGGTGGTCGCTCTCGCCCAGCGCGGGCATCGCGCCAGTGTGGTCGGCCTGCAAGCCGAGCAACTCGGTCGCCTCAGCCTGCGTCCAGATGAGTCCTTCGCGTGACAACGGAATCGGGTCCACCGGGATGGCGGCCAGGAACTTGGTCGAGAAGGTGACCTGGCTGCCGTGAACCTCATTGGCATCCATGGCACACACGTGATGCCAGAACGTGCCGTTGTCGCCCTGCCAGAAGACGCGCACGAGCCCCAGCGTAGTCGTGCGGCTCTCCTTCCAGGCGTCACCGAATGGCGACGGATCCTGAGTCATGCGACGGCTGACACGCAGGCTCGCGAAGAACTGCTCGACAGGTGCCTGGGCATCGGGTCCTGCCGCGTCGTCGTCAGGCCCCGTTGCCGTCGCGTCGGCCGCGTCGACAGCTGCGTCGTCGCCAGGCACTACGTCGCCCGGTGCAACCGAATCCGCGCCCGCCGCATCGCTCGTCGAGGCGGACCCGCCGTCCGTCGTGTCCTGCAGCCAGAACGGGTCGGCGGCGACGGGTGGCGACGGGTCTGTCGCGCAGGCACCGACCAGCAAGGCGACCAAGCCGACGCCCCCCA